>CALVKP010000052.1 GCA_944332735.1 uncultured Bacilli bacterium
AAAGGAACCTGATGAAGAGAAAGAACAACCAGAAGAAAAAGAAGATATTGGTAAAACAATAATCAATTTTCTTACTGATAATTATATAACTATAATTATAGTGGTTGTAGCTATTGTAACAATTTCCTTGATTATACAAGTCATTGTCAAAAGAACAAAGAAGCCTGGTGATTTAGTATGACAAAAAAAATAATATTTGTATTACTTTGCTTTTTTGTGTTTAACATAGGTACTGCTACTAAAGTTAAAGCTGATACTGTTTCAAATCTAGATTATACTGATAATGATGCTTCCACGGCAACAAAAGTAAAAGAAATTAAACAAACTGTTAGAATCTCCCGCTCTATAGCTGTAAAAGGAGCAAGACATTCAGGTCATAATTGTAGTCCTCATACAAGTGGTGAAAGTATAGAGTATACAGCGACTGTAACTCAGATTGGAAAACTAACCTATATCATGCCAGGATCAGTTGTAACTGCAGGAATGAGTTTTCCTTTAGAAGTCTATTATGAGAGTGAAATAAGTTATTCGATAACCATCAATCACATTCCAAGCTATTCTGATGGTTGGTCTTCTTGTTGTGGCTGCGAAAATGGAGGTTGTTGTTCGAGCTGTCGTTGTGGTGGACGAGATGATGTTGCATCAACCATGTACTCTAATGGTAGCACTTTAAGAGATCTAAATGGTAATGCATTATCTATATACTCTGGTGATACAACAAAAGCAAAAAAAATAGCGGAAGTTGACTTAACCAACTATTTAAAAAGTGAATATAAAGCCAATACCGTAAAAGCAGGATTAAAAATATCGTTTCCTGATTCCAATAAAACTGACAGCAATTATAAGCTCCAAGGCAATCAAGAACGCTACACATCATGGGATAGTTGTACTGCAGTAACATATAAAGAGACACAAGGTGATGAACAATATTACCAAGATCGAATTACAAGTGATAGTTACTATGACAATGGTGATTATTATTGGAAAAGAGATTTAGGATGGAGTGAAGGCAAGAAAGCTTACGCAAGTTGCCAACTAGCCATTGATAATGCTTATATAGAACGTACAACAGGTAATGTTGTTTATTCATCAAATACTAATTATGATTCAAATACCAATTACTTAAGTGCTGGTCAAGTAATATTTACACCATTAGATATGCACACAGGATCATTTCCAATAACAATAAAAACAACCAATCTAAGTATTCTGCCGAACTATTTCAGTTCAAGTACTTGGTCATCTAATGATACATTAAATATCCAGGTAGCACAGAAGTACTATAATGAAACAGATGACTTAAAGAGCTATGATGGTTTTGTCTTCTATTATCGTCCGATAGCCTTGTCTACTAAAAGTGGTGGAGTTTATTCAATTGATCCATTCCCAAGTAATAATTATATTCCAGTAAACTTTGTCAAATGGTTATATATCAATGGTGATACAGGAAACGTCACAAACTCTTCTGCAGGATTATTAAATAAAAATAATCAATATCAACGAAATTGGCAACGACTAACACAAGATTATTTAAATGGTAAAATGAGTCAATCTAGTTCTGAATACTATACTAACCTAAGTAGAACTTTTATAAGTACTATTCAAGAACATAATGATAGTGTTTAATATTTAAATAATTCACTTCGTGCCAATGGATACAGCTCATTTATAGAACGATATCGCAATTATATCACTAGAAATGATGAACCAGCAAAGTTAGGTGAAGTAAAAACCGATGATTGGCAGGTGTTAACTAGATAATGAAATATGCATTTGTAAGCGCAGGCATTATTGCCTTTGGCCTTATTGGTCTAACATTATTATTTCTTTTTGGAGCTTTAACAGTTAATAATGAACAAGATTATTATAATTTAAAAGAGGTTACCGAAGCTGCCATGGTTGAATCAATCGACATAGCATATTATCGTGACACAGGTGAATTAAAAATGTCACAAGAAAAGTTTGTTGAAAATTTCAATCGTCGTCTTGCTGAATCAACTGCTGCAGGTGTATCAAATTACAATGTAATTTTTGAAGATATCGTTGAAAGACCACCAAAAGTAAGTGTAGTAATTGTAACAAGTACAGGTGAATACACTGTTTATGGTGATACCGAAAGTTTTGATATAGCAAACAAAATAGATGCTATTCTAGCATATAGTCCAAACGAAGAATCAAATAGTTTAGGAACAAATGAACCAAATGCTAAAAAATGGGTCAAAAAAGAAATGAAAGTAAAATTTTATTCTTCTCCATATAAATCAGCATCTTATCGAAATACTGAACCAACAGTAGATTACATTAAGAAATTCATACCAGATGAATTAGACGAATGTACACGTTCCGATATAAGAAATGTTGAATTTGAACGCATTGAAAACGTTCAAACAATGAAAACACAAGCAGAATTAGACCATTACCTAGCATTTTTAGAAGTAACATATGAATTTGACTTTGAAAATAGTGGTTCGTATAAACCTGAAGATACACTAATCAGATACCAGGCCGAAAGCATGAGTGTTGGACCAGAAAATTTTGAATTTCTTCATAATATAAATGATGAAAATGATAAAAGCGAAGATGTATATACATGTAATGCAAGCAAAGATAATAACATTGAAAGCGTTATTCGTTGGAAAGAAAACAGTTATAACTGTGGGTCTAATACGGCTCCTGAACTAATTGCTATGAATGGTAAGGTAATCAGAAACACATGTGCTTTAGGTATAACATATGATGTCATATTTACATATGAACAATATGAATAAAAATAAAAAGGAGGAAAAAAATGAATAATTTGTCAGCTTCAATTAAAAAATTCATGGGGAACAAAAATACAGTAACTATCTTAGGAGTTATTATTTGTATCTTTGTATTATATTTTGGTTATAATTACCGAATAAACCAAAAGGTAAAATTAGTATCAATTCCATATGCCAATCAAACAATTCAACCAAGAACATTAATTACACAAGATATGGTATCCTATATGGAAGTACCAACATCATTTCTAATTGGTGATTATTACACAACTGTCGATAACATCGTTGGAAAGTATTCAAATTATAATACTGTAATTGCTAATGGTAGTATTTTCTACAAAGAATTATTAACAGATTCCCAATACTTACCAGATGCAGCATTCCAAGATGTACCAAAAGGATATACAGTTATAAACTATGCTGTAAACATGTCTACAACTTATGCCAATTCAATGTATCCAGGAAACTACATCAACATTTATTATAAATCACTAAATGATGATGAAGAAGTAATGTTTGGTAAATTTATTGAAAATATTGAAATTTTGGATGTTAAAGATTCATCAGGACAACACGTTTTCGAAAATTCGGAAGAAGCAAGAACACCAGCATATATGCTATTTGCTGTTCCTGAAGAAACACACTTATTACTAAGAAAAGCCCTTTATCTTACAGATTATGATGTAGAATTAATTTTAATACCAAATACTGAAACATTAGAAGATGAAGATACCGTTCATGTAACAAGTGAAACCATTCAAAAATTCATTGAAGATCATACTCAAAATGTTGATGTTAGTGAATTACCAAATGTAGATGATATTGAAAACACTGACAACAATAGTACAAGTACTAACAGTGATGA
>CALVKP010000053.1 GCA_944332735.1 uncultured Bacilli bacterium
ATCTATGAATTAGATGATGAATGGACAATTGTAACCGCTGATTTAAAACCATCTGCTCACTTTGAACATACTGTTCTAGTAACAGAAGATGGTTATGAAATTTTAACAAAGAGGTGAGAAAATGGCAAAAGAAGATGTAATTGAATTAGAAGGGAAAGTTGTTGAAACTTTACCAAATGCTAATTTTAAAGTAGAACTTGAAAACGGACACACGATTATAGCCGGCGTTTCTGGTAAAATCCGAATGCACTATATTCGCATTTTACCAGGTGATAGAGTGACCGTGGAAGTTTCAACATATGATTTAACACGCGGGCGTATAACCTATAGAAAATAATAGGAGGGATTTATATGAAGGTAAGACCATCGGTAAAACCAATTTGCGACAAATGTCGTGTAATCAAACGTAAAGGTAGGGTTATGGTAATTTGTGAAAACCCTAAACACAAACAAAGACAAGGTTAAAAATAGGAGGTGTTTTAATGGCACGTATTAAAGGTATTGATTTGCCAAATAACAAGAGAATTGAAATCGCATTAACTTACATCTATGGTATTGGAAGAAGTCTTGCTACTAGAATTTGTAATGATGCAAACGTAAATGTAAACACAAAAGCAAAAGACTTAACTCAAGAAGAGTTAGTTCGTATTCGTGACGAAGTAAACAAATATACAACTGAAGGAGATTTACGTCGTGAAATCAACATGAATATTAAAACAAAAATGGAAATTAATTCTTACCAAGGTACTCGTCATAAAAAAGGTTTACCTGTAAGAGGTCAAAGAACTAACCGTAATGCTAGAACTCGTAAAGGTAGAGGAAAAGTTGTAGCAAATAAAAAGAAATAATAAACGTTAAAGGAGGTTATGAAAATGGCTTATAAACCAAGAAAACGTAAAGTGAAGAAGAATGTACCTGAAGGTAATGCTTATATTCATTCTACATTTAATAACACAATTGTAACAATTAGTGATAAAGATGGAAATGCAATTAGTTGGGCTTCAGCTGGTACTTTAGGATTTAAAGGAAGTAAAAAATCAACTCCATTCGCTGCAGGTCAAGCAGCAGAAGCAGCAGGAAAAGCAGCTGCAGGTATGGGTATGAAAAAAGTTGAAGTTTTTGTAAAAGGAATTGGTTCTGGACGTGAAACTGCTGTTCGTTCATTACAAACTGCTGGACTTGAGATTACTGCAATCACTGACGTTACACCTATACCACATAATGGATGCCGTCCACCAAAACGTCCACGTGGATAATAAGAAAAGGAGTGTGGAATAGTGTTAAATTTTGAAAAACCTATTTATAAAATAACAGATTATGTAGAAAATAATAATTATGGAAAATTCGAATTAGAACCTCTTGAAAGAGGATTCGGTACAACAATCGGAAATGCACTTAGAAGAGTTATGTTATCAAGCATGCCAGGAAGTGCAATTGTAGCCGTAAAGATTGATGGAGTTGCACATGAATTCCAAACAATTGAAGGTGTTGTTGAAGATGTTACAACCATTATTTTGAACTTAAAAAATATTGTTGTAAAAAATCATTCTGATGAAGATAAAACAATGCATTTATACGTAGATAGTGAAAAAACAGTAACTGCTGCTGATATTGAAACAGACGCTGATGTTGAAGTTATCAACAAAGATCAAGTAATCGCTACTGTTTCAAAAGGTGGAAAATTAGATATGGAATTTATCGTAAGTAATGGTCGTGGATATGTTCCATCAAATGAAAATAAAAAGTTATTAGAAAATAAAAAAATTGGATTTATTCCAATTGATGCATTGTATTCTCCAATTGAGAGAATTAGTTATGATGTTACAAATGCTCGTGTTGGACAAGATGCAAGTTATGATAAACTTACTATGAATGTTCAAACAAATGGTTCTCTTCGTCCAGAAGAAGCTATGGCATTAGGAGCAAAAATCTTAATTGAACACTTAAATATTATTACAAATTTAAGTGAAATTGCTGATACAACAGGTATTATGAATGCAAAACAAGAAGATAGCAAAATGAAGAAATTAGAAACATCAATCGATGACTTAGACTTCTCTGTTCGTGCATACAATTGTTTAAAAAGAGCAGGAATTAATACTCTTGGAGATTTAACAGAAAAATCAGAAATGGAAATGATGAAAATTCGTAATTTAGGTAAAAAATCTTTAAAAGAAGTTATTGACAAAATTAAAGATATGGGACTTAAATTCCGTGATGAAGACTAGTTAGGAGGGAATATAATGGCTTATAGAAAATTAGGACGTACAAATAAACATAGAAGAAGTATGCTTGCTAACCTAACAAAAGATGTCATCATGAATGGAAGAATTCAAACAACAGAAACAAGAGCAAAAGAAGTTCGTAAGTTTGTTGATAAAATGATTTCATACGGAAAAGATGGATCTTTAGTAGCAAGAAGAAAAGCATTAGCTTTCTTACATAACGATAAAGCTGCTGTTAAGAAAGTATTTGATGAATTAGCACCTCGTTATGCAACTCGTAATGGAGGATATACTAGAATCTTAAAATTAGATGAAAGAAAAGGTGACGATGCACTTATGGTCATCTTAGAATTAGTAGAAGAAGCATAATTGCTTCTTTTTTTTGTAAAAATACTTGTAAAATTTATATTGTTATAGTATCATGTTGACCGTTGGGAGGTATTCATGTGAGTGACGTAGAACAAACTTTAATTTCAAAAATACCAGTATCTATTAAAAACAATTCAAAAGCTTTAAATTTATTATATACAGAAATTCATAATTTCTTTTTTGCTCCTGGAGATACAAAAATAAATTGTGAAGATAATATTTACATATTACAAAAGGATAATTTAAAGAATCAACAACCATATCAGAACAATAGCTATTATTATTTGAAATTTATGGTAGATAATCAGGAGCAATGTCAGTTATATTATGGTGTGACAAAAAAAATCACAGATGAAGATAATCAAAGACATTCGATTTTAAATACAAAAAAAATTCAATGTTATTACAATCAGGATCAAAAATTACAAATTGAAATACAAGACCAAACATTTCATGATGATGAAACTAAGAATTATCCAGGCTTTTTATTTAGATATATAGAAGCTTTAAAAGAAAATCTTTTGTTTTATGAGGATGGTACATGTATGAAAAAAGAGACATATAGCGGATATGCGATACGATCTCTTCCTTTTTTACACCAATCTTTAGAAAGTAGTATTGTCTGTGATACTGATTTTAATATTCAAATTGAGTGTCCGTATTATGAATTTGTAAATGTAGTAGATAATCAAGTATATATTAGAAAATTGTATGATCAATTAGAAGGTGAAAAAATTTTTACTACTACAAAAAATAATATAGATGATAATTTGAATATCATGAATGAAAATATTTTAATTCCAATTGATATTGATTTATGGAATGAGAAAATGAATAGAGTTATGAAAAAATCATAATTCTTTTTTTAAAATTAAATTTTTTATTTCAAGAACATTCTTTTTTGTTGTATACTATTATTAGTAGGTGAAGATATGAAAAAGGGATGGGTTATCGTATTATGTATTTGTCTTTTGTTTCCATTATCAGTAAAGGCAAATTCAAATATTAATTACAAGCAAATCACAATGCAAATTAGAATCACACAAGATAGTAAGGCATATGTTACAGAAACAGGAGAAGTTGGTGGACAAGGAGAAAGTGTTGTTGTCAGAAGATTGCCATTTTATTTTGTTACTCAGTCTGGTGACAAAAGACTTGCTGAAATTAGTGATGTTGAAGGAAGTGCTCTTTCTTTTCGTTATTCTAATTTTGGCGATGCGATGTATTTACAAGCTAAAACGAATGACAAAAAGCAAACCTATACGCTATCTTATGTTTACGATTTTTCCAGTATAGAGGGAATAGGAGATACGTTGTTTATTCCTTTATTATTAAAAGAAGACTATGCGAATATTGATTCATTATCGTTTGACATTGAATTTGATAATTTAGAAACGATAGATAATTTTCAATGGTTATTTGAACAAGAAATAATCGCTGATAATATGATAGATTATCACGTCTCAGAAAATCATATAATTGGTAATATTTCTACTTTTCCAACACATTCTGATCTTTCTTTTATGGTAGAACTACCTGATGATTATTTTTATAATAATCATAATAATTATCATACAAATGCATTTTTATTTTTCTTATTTACTGGATTTATGTTAATTATAGTGTTTATTGTTTATTTAATGGCTAAAAGAAAGGTAAAAAGACCTCCTTATGTAAAAACCCCACCAGGCGATTTAACACCGCCAGAAATAGGACTTATGTATAAAGGAGAGGCTGGAGATAAAGAAATAACTTCTTATATTGTTTCTTTTGCTACGAAAGGGTTCTTAAAAATAGAAGAAATAACTAAAAAAGATAATAGTAAAGTGTTTCAGCTAAGAAAATTAAAGAATATTGAAAGTAAAGATGAAGTAGAATTATATGTTTTCAAACAATTATTTTCTAAATCAGATCGAGTTATTGTGGACTCATTAAAAGGGAAATTTTATGTGAAATTAGCATATGCGAAAAAACAATTAAATAATCGTTCTTTAGAGGATAGAATATATGATAAGAAATCTTATTTTTTACTTTATTTAATTTATGGTTTAACGCTATTTGCCTTTTTATCATTGGAATTATGCTTTTGTTTCAGTGTGATTGGTATTTTATCTGATTCCATCATCTGTGTTTTATTTACATTTTTTGCAATTATATGTCTATTATTTACTATTAAACACTCTGTTCCTCATTTAAAACAAATTGCTTATACAATTGTATTTATTCCACTTACTATTATGGTTTTATATTCTTTTACTGATTTACGATATAATTGGTTTTATGCTGTATGTATTATTATGATGTTGATTATGTTGTTTTTAGGCAAAGAAATTCAAAAAAGATTTCAAGAACATTCTTACATTGTTCGTAAAATCGAAGGATTTCGTAGGTATCTAAAAGATTGTCAGGCTAAGTCTAGTGAGCAATTTTATGAGTATTTAGCTTATGCTTATGTATTAGGTGTTTCAAAGCAGTGGATTCGCCATAATCAAGACAATCAAATTATTTTACCTACATGGATTAATCATGAGATAGAATTATCCTCATTTGCTAAATTGTTTGAATATTATATGGAAGTAATTCATACAGTCTTTTCTATCATTCCAGAAAATAAGATTCCAAAGTATCAACATCATAAGTTATCTCACAAAAATAAAAATAGAAAAAATTTCGAAGAAGAAACAAAAATTGCTGATGCAGCATCTAAAAAACAAAAAGAAAAAAGAGAGCAAGAAAAAGGCAAATAGCCTTTTTTCATTGAATATCTTAGGAAAATATTATATAATGAGTATGGTGATACTATGTTAGCATTAATAACAGGAGCAAGCTCTGGTATAGGAAGAGACATGGCCCGTGTCTTAAGTGAAATGGGTTATGATTTAATATTAGTAGCAAGAAGAAAAACAAAATTACAAGCTTTAAAAAAAGAATTAAATACAAATGTAGAATGTATTGTTATGGATATATCTACAACTTTTAATTGTATGGAATTATATCAAGAAGTAAAAGATAAAGATATTGATATTGTAATTAATAATGCAGGATTTGGATTGTTTGGAGAATTCAACGATACGAATTTAGATAAAGAATTGGATATGATAGATTTAAATATTAAATCAGTTCATACATTGACAAAATTATTTTTAAAAGATTTTATAAAAAAGGATAAAGGTTATATTTTAAATGTTGCATCGTCAGCTGCTTTTTTACCAGGTCCTTTGATGTCAACTTATTATGCGACAAAAGCATATGTATTTAGACTTACAGAAGCAATTCACGAAGAATTAAGAAAGACGAAAAGCAACGTGTATATAGGTGTTTTATGTCCAGGACCAGTAAATACAGAATTTAATAAAGTAGCTAAAGTATCATTTTCACTTTCTGGATTAGATAGTAGAGAAGTTGCTGAATATGCTATTAAAAAGATGCTACATAAAAAAATGGTTATTATACCGGGTATAAAAATGAAAGTAGGTAAATTTTTAACTCGTTTTGCGTCTGAACAATTGTTATTAAAAACTGCATATCGTATACAAAATAAGAAAAGAGATTAGTTCTCTTTTTTTTGTTGGTTGTCAAGAAGATAAAACTATATTATAATAATGTCTTATAAGTGGTGAGAGATATGAATATAATAGCTTTAAAAGACATAACGTTTCATTACAAAGCAAAAAAGATTTTCAATAAATTAAATTTATGTATTCAGAAAGGGACTTTTTTAACAATATTAGGTCCAAGCGGGAGTGGTAAAACGACCTTATTACAATTATTATTAGGAAGGTTACAGCCACAAGAAGGTGAAATATTATTTGAAAATGATTTGTTGGATTTACAACATATGAAAGAAATTTGTAGTACCATTGGTTTTGTATGTAATTTATCTGGCCAATATTTAACATCCAATACAGTATCATCTGAATTAGCTTTTGTATTAGAAAATTTGTGTTATCCAAAAAAGGAGATGAAAGAAAGAATTAATGAGATTGCTAAATTGTTTGATATCGATGATTTGTTAGATGCTTCACCACAGGCTTTAAATTGTTCTGAAAAACAAATCGTTGCGATTGCTTCTGCTCTTGTCCATCATCCTAAAATTTTATTATTAGATGAAGCTTTTGATGGTATGAACGAATATGATGTGGAAAAAGTATTTCGCATTTTAAAAAAAATTAATCGTGAACAGGATGTAACCATCATATGTGTTACCTCTCATATGGAATATAGTTTATATGGAAAAGAAATCGTTGTTTTAAAAAATGGAAAAGTATTTTTAAAAGGTAAAAAGCAGGATGTGTTACAAGAAGAAAAAAAGTTAAAACAAGCCTCTTTAGAACTTCCTTTTATAGCTGATTTATCTCATAAATTATCTTATTACGGCTTAGTTGATAAACCGATCTATAATATGAGTAGGATGGTGAAACATCTATGGAAATAAAATGTAAAAACGTTACTTATCAAGACCCATTACTTGATTATCAAGATTCAATATTAGATCTGACATATACTTTTCATAATAATCAAGTTTACGGAATCATAGGTCCAAGTGGTAGTGGTAAGACAACTTTATTAGAACTTCTCTCAAAAGAAAAAATACCTAGTAATGGTACCATTCAAATTGGTTCAGAAAAAAAGAATATTTCATCTAGAAATATTGGGTATTTACATCAGAATTTAGATTATCAATTTATTGGTTTAACGGTAGAAGAAGAATTAGACTATTTATTAGAATCATTTTCTTATCGTTTAAAAGAAAAAAACAAGAGAATAAAAGAAGTACTAATGATGGTAGGTTTAAACAATGACTATTTAAATAGGAATATTGAAACACTAAGTCATGGAGAAAAACGAAAGATAGGACTTGCTAGCATTCTTGTTTATAACCCTAAAATAATATTATTAGATGAACCCACATTAGGTTTATCACCAAAGGATAAAAAAGAATTAATGAGATTATTAAAACGATTAAAAAATAAATATCACAAGTTAATTATAATTGCAGGACATGATATTGATTTCATACATGCAGTTTGTGATTCTATTTGTGTACTTGATCAAGGAACAATTTATTTAGAAGGAAATAAATATGATGTTTTTGCAAAAGAAGAACAATTAAAACAAATTCATATGAAAGTTCCACAGATTATATCATTTTCTAATTTAGTTTATAAACGTACAAAAATAAATATAGGGTATCGTGATGATATAAATGACTTAATAAAGGATGTGTATCGTTATGTTAAATGATATATTATTAGATTTATATGATTCTCATTCTTTTTTTAATCGACGCCATATAATCTCTAAAATAATTGTTACGCTTCTTTTATTTATATCTTTATTTTTTGTAAGAAGTTATATTTCTTTACTCTTTTATTTGTTAGTACTTATCTTGTTAATTTTTTTATCTAATATTCCTATTTCTCTTTATTTACGCTTATTATGGCAAGGAAAATGTTTTTACATTGTTTTATATCTAATTTATCTATTGTGTGGCATAAACCCATTAAATAGTGCTATAATGGTGTTAAGAATTGTATTTTTTATTGTACTAATATTTTTATTAGTATTCACAACTTCTTATCAAGAATTAATATGTGGAATAGAACGAATATTAAAACCATTATCATTGATTCATATTGATACAAAAGCAATTTCTTTTTCAACATTTTTAGGTTTACAATTCATTCCTATGTATTTGGATGAATTATACCATATAAAAAAAATAATGAAATTAAGAAAAGGTAAGAAACGAACTTCTTTTCAATTTCTTATTCGACAAATAAAAATGTTAGTAAAGAATGCTTTTTATAAAACAATTTCTAAAATGGAACAATTATCTCATATCATGGAAATAAGATTATATTCTACAAAAGCACATAAAACATATTATCAAGAAATGCGATTTACATGCTATGATGGACTATTTATTACTGCTATTTTATTAGTATTTATATTATTAGTATTAAAGGAGACGATATTGTGAGATATTTAATGACTTTTTCTTATGATGGAACAAACTATAAAGGGTATCAAAAACAACCTAGAGGTAAAACAATTCAAGGAGAAATTGAAAAGGTATTAGGAAAGGTAAATGGAGAAAGAAAGGTAGACATTCATGCTAGTGGAAGAACAGATGCACATGTTCATGCCTTAGCACAAAAAGCACATTTTGATCTTCCAGAAAAAATTGATTGCGATAAATTAAAACATTCTATGAATGCTTTATTACCAGGAGATATTTATATAAAAGAAATTGTTCAGGTACCAGATACATTTCATGCTAGATATCATGTAAAGGCAAAAGAATATATTTATCGTATGAATTTAGGAGAATATGACCCTATTGAAAGAAATTATGTATTTCAATATAACAAACGATTAGATGTTGTGGAGATGGAAAGAGCATTAAAATATTTAGAAGGAGAACATGATTTTAAATCCTTTACCAAAGCAGATGATGAACATGAAGATTATGTACGTCGTATTGTTCAAACAAGTGTTGTGAGAGATCCTAAAAATGTAAATAAAATTACTATTAGTTTTCTTGGAACAGGTTTTTTAAGATATATGGTACGAAATATCGTTGGAACATTAATTGAAATTGGAGAAGGTAAAAAGAAAAGTGAAGATATTATTGCTATATTAGACGCAAAAGATAGAAGACAAGCTGGTTTTACAGCAAATCCAGAAGGATTATATTTGAAAGATGTTTTTTATTAAAAAAAGTTATTTTCTAATGGAAATAACTTTTTAATATACCTTGTTTTATATAAGACCATGAGGAATGATATTCGCTTGATATAATAAGAAAATACCAAGAAAAATAAGGATAACAGAAAGTATGATAATAAAAGGATTTACTATGGAAGTGTGCAATTTTAATTGCTGATTTTTCTTTAATTTCTTTTTCCACAGGAAAATACAAAATTGATTTGCATAAATTGAATAGAGAATGTGAATAAATAAAATGATGAGAATTGCAGTAGAAAAAGATAGTTTCATAGCAATTAGTAAAAAGAGACCAATTTCTAAATTTTCAAGAATAATTCCTATTAATAATAATTGATAATAACCAAAATATAATGGTCCTACTAAAAAAGGAACATAAAAATTACTGTTATATAGTAACTTATAAAAATGAGAATTTAATGCTTTTTCTAATATTGTTTCTTGTCTTTCAGAGGATCCTTCCTTTAAATAATGACCAGTTGAAATATATCCGCAACGTAAACAGTGATATTGATTCTTTTCTTTGGTTAGTTGATGATGACAATTTGGACAATTCATATGCAACCTCCTTTTATTTTATTATAAAAAGTCATTTTGAAAATGTAAAGCCTAAAATCACGAGATATATTTGTATAATTCATTCATTTTCAAATGAAAATCACACATTTTTATTGACATTTTATGCTTTCTTTAGTACAATCTTAATTGGTACATTTTATATCCCATTCATGAGCCGTGGGACAGCTTGTGAGACAAAAAATTTGGAAAGGGAAAAGATAATTATGAAAAATACTTACATGCAAAAAAAAAGAAGAAGTATCTCGTAATTGGTATGTAATTGATGCAACAGATATGACTTTAGGTCGTTTAGCTGCTAAAGTTGCAACTATTTTACGTGGTAAACACAAACCAACATTTACACCACATGTAGATTGTGGAGATTATGTAATTGTTATCAATGCATCAAAAGTTAATCTTACTGGAAACAAATTAGATGCAAAAGTTTATTATAACCACAGTGGTTATCCAGGAGGATTAAGAGAAAGAACTGCTCGTACTATGAAAGAAAATTATCCAGAAGAGATGATTGAAAGAGCAGTAAAAGGAATGCTTCCAAAAGGAAGATTAGGACGTCAAATGTATA
>CALVKP010000054.1 GCA_944332735.1 uncultured Bacilli bacterium
ATAAAATCCGCTTGTCTTTCGCCATTTGCATTTTTAAAATTACGATTAACTGCTATAGTAAATCTTGCATAAGCAATATTTCCAGTTGTATAGCCAAATGTGTGTTTATTGGTTAATCTTCCTATTAAATTTACTGAATTCATTACCTTTCCTCCATTTCATAATAATTTTCCTCTTTATCTTTTAATTCTTGCTTTAAATCTTCATTTTCGAACATTAATTCTTCTAGTTCTGCTACTAAATCAGATATTGATACAATATCTTGCGTGAATAAATCTTCAAAAACTGAATCCTTAACATTTATAAATACTTCTTCCATAATTAACCCACCTTTTCAAATTTGATATCATTAATTTCCATAAATTTTCTTAAAGCTGTCATTTTTGTATAATTAGCTGTGATTTTTAACGTATAACTTTTAATGATGTTTCTTTCATCTTCTACATCTTCAACTGGTTTATTAACCATTTCTTTCATAATTTCTTGTTTTGTTTCTTCTTTAGCTACTTCTGTTTTAGCTAATTTTTCTTTTTGTGCCTTTAATTGTGTATTTTTCATGATAGCTTTAGATAAATCGTAATCTTGTAAGAATGTATTAATGAGCTCTGTTTCAAATTCACTATTAAGCTCTTTAATAGCTTGTAACCCTGTATTTACTTTTTCAATTATATTTTTAATGTCTTGTTCTACCTCTGACATTTTTGTAGTTTTATTAAGCCATCTATTATCGAATATCTTTTCAAAACTTATTAGTTCTGATAAGTCTCCAACAAGGTTATCAAATAACTCCTCACACTCTTTTTTCTTAGCTTGTTTTTCTTCTTCTTCATATTTTTTAATTTGTACATCAATGCAGTTTGAGGCTTCTTTTAAAATACTTTCAGTTTCTTTTGCAGTTTTAACAAATTCCTCTAGCGGTTTATTAAACTTATCAACTGTGTCTTTTCGATAATCAGCCACTTTTTTGACTGTTTTATTAATACTAGCTCTCTCGTCTTTTGCCTCTTTAACTTGTTCGTCATTGAATACTAAATGTTCGTAATATTTTTTCGTTTCTAGGGCATACTCTTTGATTTCTGCCATGTTATCTGTAATTTTTTGTACGCCCTCGATTTTTACATCTATATCATTTTTTAATACTGGTTTTTCCATTAAAATACCTCACTTTCTTGTTTATGTTGTATTGTTTGTTGTTTTTCTTTAAATTCTCTTAATTTTTCTGCTTCAGCAAAATTTAACTCACTTAATTTTTTATGTCCAAAATTTACAATAGCTTTTTTAATTTCTTCTTCAGTTAAATTCATTTTTAGCCATTGCTTTTGACCCTCTTGTATTGGCATATCTGAAAATGGCTCTTTTAGTTGCTCGCTTTTATCGGTTCTATCTTGATTTAATAAATTAATTGCTTTTTTAATAACTTCATCTGTTTTTTCAGAATTATATAGCCATGATAAATAATCATCTGGAATTTCACTTAATTTTTTGCCTTTATGTTTTCCAAAATTAAGAACATATTCTTTAGCCTGCTCAACTGTTTCGATAGTCTCTTGTTTTACATATTTACTATCTCCCCAATAAATCTCTGCTCCCATGCCCAAGCTTTTACATGATACTGATAAAGCATCAGTATAAGCCATTTTAAAGCATTCATCACTTGTATATAATCCGTTTCTTTCGTTAGCTATAAAACTACTTCCGCCAGTACCCTCTATCGGTTCACTCCATAAATCTTCATCTAAACCAAATGGCTTTTTGTAATTTACAAACAAATTAATATCTACTACTGCTATCTTTTCGCCATTTGCTCCATCAATAATTTCTTTATTTCTAGTTGTTGTGTACCAACCTAAACCACATACTCCAAATACTTCTGTAAGTTTTTCGATTCGCCACATTGGTTTTATATCTGTCATGCCTGATAATCTTCCGCCTGTGATTCGCTTTTGTGCTTCATCCGGTACTGCTTTTATCATGTTATAAATCTTTAAATTGTCATCCATTTTTAACCCTCTTTTCTTAAAAAATATTTCGCATAAGTACAGTTCTCGCCATACCTATTCTTGCTAGTTACACTTGTGCTATCTATGTTGATATTTCTAGCTCTTAATTCATAAATTCTTGCAGACAGTCTAGTTACTCCTAAATCTCTAAATGCTTCAAGTGTTGTAATACTTCCAAATGTTTGAATGTATGCTAGCACTCTATCTGCTTGCGTTCTTTTCGCCATAACTCACCCTCTTTTTCTTTTTTTAATTTCAATACTCGATCTAACTGTCTATCAGTTAAATTGATTTTTAAATGTGTGTATAAGCCAATTATTCTTTGATAGTTTTCTGTTTCGATTAATTCTTTAAACTTCTTTGTACTCATTCAACCATTAATCTCTTATTACTTTCTAACAAAGCTATTTCTCGGTCTGAATTTTGTAGACTTTCAAAATTACTAATAAATAATTTTTTCTCAAAGTCTATTCTTTCACTTCTACACAATCTATCCCAACCAATTCTTCTAACAATACTCGCCGTATATTCGTTAAATGTCTTCATAGCTTCTAACTGTCCATAAGAACCATACTGTCTAATAGCAGTTAACACCTTGTACCATTCATCTTCTGCATTTAAACTTAAACTTGGATAATCAAGTTGAACCATTTCGTCTTTCACTTCTGCAATGCTTGGCATGAATTTTGATTTACAAATTAAATTTCTAATAGCTTGATTAAATGTTTGAACATCATCGTTTTTAAATATTCCATACCATACGCTTGCTCTTTCTTGTGTGAATTCTTGATTGTATGCTGTTCCAAGTATCGTTAATGCTTTTACAAATTCTACTTTTTCCATTTTATCCTCCAAAGAATTCCTCAAAATTCATATTTTTTGCGATTTCTTTTGTGGTTATAGGTTTAGGTCTTTCGTTCAAATAGCCCTCAAATTTATTCCCAAATAAAGTTTCTGGTCTTAAATATTTCGCCATTTCCGTATTTTTCCAATCACGCACTTTTTTTTCAATAACAACTATGAAGTCGTCGAGCGTATAGCCCTCGTTCAATCGTGCTTGAATTTTAGCTTGTGTTGTTTTGCTTGAACTTCTAAAACTTGTTTCTGCAAGTTCGTTAAGTTTATCAATAACCTTTTTGGTCGTCTCTGACAGTAAACTGCCGTCGCTGGCAACTTTAAAGGTTTCTTCTTCCCCTATAACCCTATTATTTTCTAAATTATTTTTATTTATATTTATATTTATATTTCTATTTTCCATATGTTGTTCATATGTTTCACATATGTTATTCATATCTTTTTCATATGTTTCTTTCTTTAAACGATTTTTTGCTCTACTTTCTGAATAGTTTTGCTTTTTTTTAATTTCAATTTCCATTCTTTCATTAAAGTAAAGATTGTTGTCATCTTTTTTAAATTTTGATAAAACAAGTTCATCTTGTGTTACTGTTTTTAATTGTTGTTCCGATAAATGACCAAATTGATGTTGATAACATAATAATTTAATATAAGCTCCAACTTGTTCATTATTCATGAATGATACACCTGTCAAAAAATCGCTTGTATAGAAATTTACTGCTGGGTTTTTTGCCATATTTCACCCCTTCCATTTATTGATTTTTTTGACTTTAAATGTTATAATATAAGTGTTTATTTATTTAAATAAACGACTTGGTTTTGACCGTTTTGAGCGTCCATCTCTGCGGTCTTTTTATTATCTAAAGTTGTAATATAACTAACCCCTAACATCATTACTACTAAAGCTACAATTGGTAGTATTGATTTGATTTTTTCTAACATTTTCATCACCCCTTTCTAAACTTGCTAATCTTTTTAAATAATTAATATCAATTTTGAAATAATCAATAACATACTTCATGGGGACTACTGCACTTCTTGGCAGTCTATAACCCTCTTTTTTTATTTGTTCTTCTATTTCTTGACGAATTTTTCCAGCCATGTTATTGCCAACGCCACCAATTATTTTTATTGATTTATTATCTGCCCATTGGCTTGTCATTGCCTGAAGTTGTTCACTTGCTGAGTAATATTTTCTTTTTGCCATTTACTCACCTTCTTTCTAATCTTCATAGAATTTTGTCCACTCAAACCCTAAAACTCTAGCTATTTTTTTGGCCACCTGTGGCTTTGGTGTTCTAATACCTTGCTCATAAGTTGATAAACTTATTTGAGAAACACCAATTGCTTCTGCCAATTCTTTTTGTGTTAAGCCTTTTGCCTTTCTAAAAGCAATTAACCATTCTCTTTTCAAATAATCACCACCTTGCTTTTTAATACATTTTGTACTATAATAAATAGCGTTAAAGAGTTCTCTTTAAAAACGAAAGGATGTGTTGTTAAAGACCTTTATTAAAGATTTAATCAAGTCTTTAAATATAAAGATTTCTTTAATTTCCATAACGATTATTAAAAAATAATTGTTGTTCCTGAAATTTTAGAACTCTTTAGCGTTTCTTTTGAAATCAAGTTCTAGTTTGGCGACCGGACTTGGTTTCTTTTTTTATTTTTTGTCTCTACTTTTTGTATTGACAATTAAAGTATATCAATAAAAAATGTATATGTCAACACTTTTTTTATAAAAAAAATTGAATTTCTATACTTTTTGTGTTATTATGTAAATAAAGGAGGAATAGTATGGAAGAACGAAGTTTTCAAGATGTCTTTAAAGAATTAAGGCAAGAAAGAGGAAAATCTCAAGACGCTATGGCAAAAGATTTAGATGTTTCTCCTGCGTTAATAAGCAAATGGGAAAACAATATTTCTACTCCTGGTCCAGAAATGCTAGAGTATATAGCTGATTATTTTAATGTATCTGTTGATTATTTAATTGGCAGAAGTAAATATAAAAATTTAGAAGCTGATAATAGTGAATTAGATAATGTCTTATTTAGCAAGGCTAAAGATTTAACAGATGATGAAAAAAAGACTATTATAAATGTTATAAATGCAATAAAGAAAGATATAGATAAAGAATTAGATAAATAGGCACGAGCAGTATTAGTGCTTAATGAAAGGAAGTGTAGCCGTGCTTATATCTTTATTAAGGGGTGAAATGAGTCAAGACGAATATATAAACTATCATAACATTAAAATCATTAATGCAAGCCTACCTAGACGAATTTATGGTTTTATATTCGGTTATAGAGATATTAACTTCATAATAATTAACAAATATATTTCAAAAGAAAAATATGACATTACCCTACTTCATGAATTTGCCCATTTAGAATTAAGTCATTTAGATAAAATATGTTTAGATTTCAAAATTGAAGGGATAGAAGATGAGGCAGATAAATATGTTCAGTATTTATTAAATATGGTTAAAACTTGCTAGTACAGGAGTTTTGATATAAATGGAGGGAGGTGTATTATGGAAGAAAAAAAGAAAAAAACACCAATTTGGCTAATTGTTGTTATTGTTATTCTAATAATTTTAATTATTGGTTCATTTGGTAATTCTGAAAACACTAACAAAGATACTTCTAACAATAAAGAAAATACTGAAGAAAAACAAAATGATAATTATATGACTTCTTTAGAATGGACTAATAGCGGTAAAGCTAATAGTGACGAACAAATTGAATGGTTAAAAGTAGCAATTGAAAATGATAATTATGATGGTGATGTTTTAAAATCTGGAACATATACTGTTGAACAAACAGATGGTGAATACGATGGGACTCCACAAAGGACATATAATTTATATGTAACTGATTTAAATACAGAAAATCCAGATGAAGTCCAAAATAATAGTATACCAATTACAGTTGGGGGCGTAAACGGTTCTAATAGCGAAATAACAGTACAAAAAGGACAATATTTATATGTTCAAAAAGTTTCAGGTGGAGAAATAGGACACCTAAAATTAAAATTAAAATAAAAAAAGATGACCCCTCCGCCAAGATAAGGTCATCAAAAATTGAGAAAACACAATTAGAAGTATCATAAGGATACGTCCTTTTGTGATACTTCAATTATACTAAATTTTATATAAAATTACAATAATTGGAGGTGTAAATATGCCAATTTATAAATCAAAAGAGCCAACTAAAGATGGACGCTCATGGTTCTTTAAATGTCAATATAAAGATGCTTATGGAGAAGTGCATTCAAAAAAATCAAAAAAATATATGTTAAAAAAAGAAGCTGAGGAAGCAGAAAGAGAGTTTTTACGAAGTTGTGGTGAAACGATTTCTAATAAGATTATTTGGGATGATTTAGTAGAAGAATTTTTAGAGAATAGTCATAATAAAGATGGAACATTATATGCAAAAAAAGTAAATATTAATAAATATGGTGATATATTTAATGGTAAAAATATTGATTTGATAACACCTAATCTGGTAGAAAAATGGAAAATTTATATGAAAAGCCAACCAATATCAGTAAAATCAATGAAAAAAATATATCATTGTTTTAAATCAGTTTTTACTTATGCTGTAAAAAAGAGTTATGTGGCTGTAAATCCATTTACTATTGTAGGTAATTTTGAAGATAATCCAAATAAAATTGAAAACAAAGATGAAACAAGGCTATATTTAACTCCTAGTGAGTTTAATAAATTTATTAATTTTGTTGATGATGAATTTTGGAAATTTTTCTTTTCGTTTGCGTTTTATATGGGGACTAGAAAAGGGGAGCAAATCGCTATACAGTGGAAAGATATTGACTTTAATAATCATATGGTAAAAATATATAAACAAATAAATGTAAGAGGATTAAAAAAAGATAATTTATTTATTCCAACAAAAAATAATGTTATCAGAACCATATCAATTCCTACTAAAGTATGGAATATGTTAATTAATAAATACAAAGCAGATAAATCATTTATTGGGTTTAATGACAACTATTTTGTATTTGGAGATATCAAATATACTTCTATGACTACTATAGATAGATATAAGGACTATTATTTTAAAATTTCTGGTGTAAAAAGAATTACTATGCACCAATTTAGACATAGCCATGCAAGTTTGCTTATAAGCAACAATGTACCACTAAATGTAATTGCAAAAAGACTTGGAGATACTCCTGATGTAGTAGCTCAAACATATGCCCATTTATTTCCTCAAAAAGAAGCAGAAGTATTAAATGTTCTTGACAAATTTTAGGTACAAATTAGGTACAAATATTTTAAAATCATAAAATTTTGAATAAATTAGCAAAGTAAAAATCGTTGAAAAACAAAGGCTTTTAAAAATTTAAAAATAGCTATAAATTATATAAATGCTACCCTTATTCTCCACCAAAATGAAATAATCCGTTGAAAATCAACGGTTTTTTTATATCAATTTTCAATTGGGTACAAATTAGGTACAAATTTATTAATTTATATTATATACCAATATACAAAAAAGAA
>CALVKP010000055.1 GCA_944332735.1 uncultured Bacilli bacterium
TATTTGTAATATAAGAATATGAGAAAAGGTATAAACCAAGACAAAATAGGAAAAAGCCAAAGACGAGGCAATGGCTTTTTTTATTTAGAATGTTTTTTCTTAGTCGCATAAATTGTTCCAGCCCCTAATGTAAGAATTACAAATCCCATTACTGTAAGTACTGTTGAACTTTTAGAAGAAGTATCAGGAACCTCTACATATGGTTGATTATACATAATTGTTTCCTGTTCAGGAGTATCTTCTGAAATTGTAATATGGATGATTTCTTTACTTAAAACATAATCAGATGGTGCACTTACCTCTTCTAATGTATATTCACCAAATGGTAAGTAATTCATCGTATATGCATCTTCTGTCGTTGTCCATTCTGCTACGATGTTACCGTCTGAATCTTTTAATACTAATTTTGCTCCAGCTAAAGCTTCTTTCGTTGTTGCGTCTTGTTTTATAATTGTAATTTTTCCATAGCTTGGATAGAATGAAATGGTTGTACTAGCTGTTGTTTCTTCATCATAAGTCTCTGGTGGTGCAATCGTTTGATATGAAGAACCACCTGAGTAAGAATATAATACTTTATTTACAAATTTACCTGTCATTTTTACAGTCACTAATTCTTTATTTCCTAATTCCTCAACAGGAACACGAATATAGAATTTTTCTCCTGGATTAAATGTAGAACGTGGTTTTCCACTTTCATCATAAATAATTGCTTTTTGAGCTCCAGAAGTAATATTTACAGTATATGATTTCATATTAGAACTTCCATTTACTGTAACTAAAGATGAAACAAAGTATTTTTTATCTTCTGAAAAATTCATTTTTTGTGTTGCTGATGCACTAATACTTGCTTTTGCATCACTTGTATTACGTGCCGATAAAGCACCATTTAATAATGCTTCTATTTTTGGTTTTACATTTTGTGGATCGGTTGGACTTTGTTTATAATATGCTGGAATCATTCCATCTTTACCATCTGGTACTCCAGCAATACGATCTCCATACCAATAAATAGCTACCTGTGTAATATAAGTATCTTTAGAAGCATCACCAGTGATACTTTTATTTGGATATCCATTTTCAATTAAATATTGATAACCTTTATCCAACTTTTTGATCTTCGCAACTGTTAAACCAGTTGGATTATCTTTACCTAGCTCTAAACAGTATGCTACTCTACCATCATTTAAATAGTTTTGAGCATAATATAACCCTGGTTCTAGGTATGGTGTTGTCCATGGTGCATTTGTACTTACTTGTAATGTCGCAGGTGCTTCTTTGGCATTTGCAAACACTGGCATAATTAATAAAATAAGTGTCAATAACATCCATTTGCAAAGCTTTGAACTTTTGAATCGTTTCATATAAAACTCCCCCTTCTTTTTGAATGGTTTCTCTCCTACCACAAAATTCATTTTTTTGCAAGTTCAACTATAATTTATGTAAAAAAAATGAAAAAAGACTACACATTTTTCTCATTTTTCTTTTGCCCCACCAAGGCATAAATTAATAAAAATACATAGGCAATATCAAAATAAATCATATTATCTAATAAAAATAAAGTATTTAATCCTTCATATTGAAGATTTCCTAACTTATTTAAATAAACCGATACAATATTAGTATCAAAATAAGTACGACCATAAATTAATATAATTAATAAATTCACAAAAATAAATAAACATTGAAAATAATTATCTTCCTTTGTTTTTAATTGTAAAACATATTCTATACATATATATCCTACAAAAAATAAATTTAACATAAAGTAAAAATACATTGATATCATATTAGGTGGATTTGTACTATTTAAATTGGCATTTAACATATTAGAAAAACTTACAATAAATAAAACTGTAACGATAAAAAGTGACACATTTCTCACATAATATAAAACCTTTTTCACATGACACCTCCATCTTTTAATAAAAAGTTAATAAAATGAATATGATCTTCTAATACATGTATGATATATTGTTGTGAAAATGTAATTGTATTTATAAAAGCATTACTTTTATTTGTAACTTTATAATAGTGATAATTTTCTTGTAATTGACTAAGTTCATAACCAGCATAACTATCATATTCTTTTATTTTTTCTTGATACATTTCTTCTAAATCGATTCCATCAATTTTTTTATTTTCTAAAGAATTAGAAATAGATTCCATTAATTCAGAATTTGGCAACATGTTTTTTACACACTGTAAATATTTATATATATGAACATCATTCACAGAGTTTAACTCATCTAAACATTGTGAATTACTCATTCTATCTTCGACTGCTTTTAAATAATTCTTTAAAGACAACAATTCTTGTGTAGTAAATGTATTCGTATGATCCATTGTTTTTAATTGCTGATTCTTTTCATATAAATCATTTTGTAATTTTCTAAATGTACTTTTTGTACTTTGTGAAACATAAAATACATCTGTCTTTTCTTTTTCTGATATCGCATACATGTGAAATAGATTCGCAAGTAATAAGTAACCACCAACAATAAAAATAATGGCAATACAGATAAATTGAATCCAAGTTCTAACCCCTTTTTTTGATTCCATTTTATACAACTCCTACTCTAACTATATTGTATCATATCTTGGCAAAGAAAAAGAAGAATTTTATCTTCTTATATGGCAGTTCAATATTTTATATTCGAAATTACTTAGATAAAGTTTTGGGCTTTTTACCTTTTACTGCATCATCTATATTTATTTGCACAAGACCGCGCTCATCAAACCAATAAGCTTTTTGGCATACTTCATTTATATATTTCCTATCATGAGATACACTAATAATAGCACCTTGATAATTTGTTAAAATATTTCTAATAATTGGATTGGATAAAGGGCTCAAATTTCTTGTTGGTTCATCTAACAATAAAACATTACAGTCATTTAAAATCATTTTCATAAGTAATAACTTAGCTTTTTGACCACCAGATAATTCTTGAATCAAAGAAAACATTTCATCACTAGTAAACTTCATATTTCCCATAAAAGTTCTTATATAACTTTCCGAAAAATTTTCTACCCGTAAAAAATCAATTGCTTTTTGCTTTTCATTAAGAATATCACTATAGTTTTGTGGCATATATCCTAAACGAATATCGTTACGTGTTTTTAACACATTATAAATAGATTTAACTAATGTAGTCTTTCCTGCTCCATTTTGTCCAACAATAACAATATGCTCAGGCCCCTGAACAAATAGTGATACTTCCTTGGCAAGCACCTTATTTCCTACCCTTAAATCATCAAGTTCTAAATCTAATACGGTTTTACCATTAGGAATAGAAATGTCTGAATGAAATTTAATATTTATAGCTTCTTCAATATCTGCCTTATGTGTTAGTGTTCTTTCATCTAATTTCTTTTCTTGAGCAAGTAATGAATTCATACGATTTGTACGACCAGGATTAGCATGTTGAACTTTACTTTTTATTTGTTTTAACGTTTGAATTTCTGCTTTATAGTTGCGAAGTTCATTGCCAGCCTGTTGGTTTTGATTTTCTATTTTTCTTAATCTTGTTTCAACATACTCTTTATACCCCATTTTTGCAATGACATAACTAGAATCACTTTTCTTCTTTAATTGTTCTAAGTGAATAATAGTATTAGCCGTATTTTCGAGTAAAGTTTCATCATGAGAAACAAAAATAACAGGCTGTTTTGCGCTTATGATAAATTTTTCTAACCAACTTAAAGTTTCAATATCTAAATCATTCGTAGGTTCGTCCAATAATAAAACATCATTTTTTTCCAGTAAAAGCTTACATAATTGAAGTTTTACTTTTTCCCCCCCGGATAAATAAGAAATTAAATAATTATCTTCTAAAACATCTTCACTAAGCCCCACTTTAGCAAGTATCTTTAAAATTTCTCCAAATAAATTATATTTTTCATAATCTACTTCTGCTTCTGGACTACTTTTCAAAAAATAATTAAGAACAGGTTCATAATTCCATTTTGAATCTAAAAATTGTTGTAAATATCCAATCTTATAATTGTTAGTAATAACTGTTCCTTTACAAGTACAATAGTTTTCTACTAAAGAAGAATCATAAATAAATTTAAGCAATGTACTTTTACCATTACCTTCTTCACCAATAATTGCTGTTTTATCACCTGGTGACAGTACATATGAGAAATCTTTAACAAGTGGGCGATCATTCTGATTTAATATTAAATATACATGATTTAATTCCAACATTTTATCACGCTCCTAATATAATAAAATTAAAAGGTATTTTACCTTTTAATTAATTTGCATAACATCTTGCATTTGAACAATGACAATCATTTCCAGTACAACTAATGTTATTATAATTTTGTACACTAGCTTTTTTAACAATTTTCATCTTTTTCATCTCCTCCTTCAACTTGTAGATTAATATACTGAGGTAATCCATATAATTTGTACTCACATAATGGTTTTTTCAAAACATTTGCCATAAAAGGACAGCCACCCATACATAATGGTAATTCCTTGCATTTTTCACACTTATTAATACGACAAGGATTCCAAGTCAAATACTTTGCTTCATTTAATTTCATTCGGTCATTTTGTGGCTGACCAAGTTTACCAACAGCATGTTCATGAATTGAAATATCATTCCAACATTTATATAAATATCCATCAGTATCCACAACATAATAATTTTTCATTACTGCTCCACAATAAATATTTTTAGGTTCCAACATCACTTTAGTTAGCGGATCCTTAAATTTATATTTCTTTAATAATGTAGAAAATTTATATTCTAATAATCTAAATTTTTTCTTAGTAACACATGTTGGAGAAATTGACTGACATATAGGAGTATAACTCTGCACATGACCTAATGCCACCCTACATTCATTTAATTTTTCTTGATTTAATATTTGTAGTAATTTTTCTAAATATTTATCATTTGTTTTATCAACATTAACTCTAATAGATACGTCAACTCCAAACAATAATAAACGTTTTATATTCTCAATCAGTTTATCAAATGTTGGACCACCACTTTTCAAAACACGCCTAGTGTTATGAATTTCAGGAGGGCCATCTATAGTAATCTGTGCTCCTCTAATTTCATTTTCTTCAAAAAAGAGTTTATCATTATTGTTAATTAAGTATCCGTTAGTAATAATATAAGCACTGTACTTTACGTTATAATTTATAGTTAATTTTTTTATTCTTTTTGTAAGATTACTTATTATCTCTTTATATATTAAAGGCTCTCCACCATACCAGGTTACATCAAGATGTTTAATTCCTTTTTTTATATGTGACTCAATAAAGCTAATTAGATCATCCTGAGTTTTAGATGACATTTTATCTTTAATACGAGGCTCAAAACAATATGGGCAAGCAAAATTACATTGCATAGTAGGAGCAATAACTATTCCCAAATATTCGTCATTAAATTGCGCCTTTAAATAATTTAATTCAATTAATTTTTTTTCTTCAAATTCAATTGGAACAATAAACCCCTCCTCAATTCCAATATCTACAACATCTTTTTGTAAATAATCAAGCTTGTTATCCTCATCAAAATTTTTCTGATTTTTTTCATCAAGTTCTCCAATAGCTCCTGTTGCTGTATTCAGGATATACTTTTGATTACCTTTATCATATAAAATATTATATTGTGATAATTTCCATTTTTCCATATGATCTCCTTCAAGTATATAATATCTTAAATATCCCTTTAATGTCAATATTTTTATACGCTTTAATAGTACTAATCAATTTCAATCAAAAGAAACTTATTGCTACCAATCACAAATCATTTTTGCAACAATTGTAATTTAATCTATACTTTATTCAAAATATATGTTTATTCATATTTGTTTGTATATAAACTATAACTTCTTTAAAGAAAAATTTAAAATATTATAGTAGTTTAACTCATAATAGAATATATCCTAAATAAGTAAAAAATTAGCTCATAAGCACAAAACACATACTTGAATATTCTACATAAATTTTATATTTCACCATTATTCTTAATGTGACAATATACTATCTACTTACGTTTTTTCAGAAAAAAAAGACAAATAAGCTTAAACGTTCACTTATTTGTCGATTATATCAAGAAACATCTATACTTCTAAATTTCCTCCTAACATAGATTTAATATGATTCAAATAGACTTCTAACAGATTTGCTTTTTCTATGGTTTGATTAACTGTTAATGGAATCTTTCTTTCTTTTTCACCTTCCACTTTTAAAATTAACTCTCCCACTTGTTCTCCTTTTTTTACTGGGGCAGTTAATTGTTTCATTTTTACTTCATAATCGGCATTTTTCTTTTTTCCTACTTTTTTATTTAATACCGTAACATCATACATGGGTACTAATTTAACTGCTTCTTTTTTCCCTTTTTCTACACGAACTGTTCCTACTACACTATCCTTACTTAATACTTTTTCTGCTATATATTGACTAAATCCATAGTCTAACATACTTGTTGTTTCATTGTTTCTTGTTTTGGTATCAGGTTCCCCCATAACCACTGTAATAAATCTCGTGTCACCACGTTTTGCTGTTGATGTTAAACAATAACCAGCTTCTTTGGTATAACCAGTTTTTAATCCATCAACGCCATCATAAAAACGTACTAATTTATTGGTATTCACTAACCATACTTTATTCTCCTGATTTTCTCTTAAATAATCTTCATAAATAGATGTAAATTCTAATACTTTTTCGTGACTTACTAATTCTTTGGCAATCATTGCCATATCATAAGCACTAGAATAGTGATTAGCAGTATCTAATCCATGAGGGTTTTTAAAATTAGTATCATTTAAGCCTAATTCTTTGGCACGCTCATTCATTTGTTTTACAAATTCATCTTCTGTTCCTGCCACTGCTTCTGATAGTGCTACTACAGCGTCATTTCCCGAAGCAACGGCAATTCCTTTAAATAAATCTTGAACTGACATTTTTTCTCCAGTCTCTAATAAAATTTGACTTCCTCCCATACTAGAAGCATTTTCTGAAACCGTGATCATTTGATTCCATTTTAAATCACCACGGTCAATTGCTTCTACAATTAATAACATACTCATCATCTTTGTCATA
Organism: uncultured Bacilli bacterium; assembly: GCA_944332735.1. Lineage (GTDB taxonomy): Bacteria > Bacillota_I > Bacilli_A > RF39 > UBA660 > UMGS2016. The sequence goes on from CALVKP010000055.1 coordinate 7,073, forward strand.
GAAGCAGGCGCTAATTTCTCATGAGAATTTTTTTCAAAAATAATCTCACCTGTACTTGCCTCTATCATAATTGCACTTTTGGCATTTTCTGCTAAACTAACTGCTTTTACATGCCATGGAAACATAATTAAAATACCTAACAACAGCACAAATCCTTTTTTCATAATTCACCTCTAATACGTTTTATGATATTTCTATTTTTTATAGAACAAAACATTGCGAGAAAGATCATATGTTGTTACAATAATAATAATAGAGGTTATGTATATGAAAAGATTTCAGTCGACAAAAATTGCTAGTTTCTTAGGAATATTTTTTAATTTATTATTATTTCTCATCAAATTTATCGTTTCCATGATTACATCAAGTCAATCTATGATGGCGGATGCAATGAATAGTTTAGGAGATATCTTCTCCTCCCTTATGACATGGATTGGAAATGAAATAGCAAGTAAACCAAAAGATCATGATCATAATTTAGGACATGGAAAAGCAGAATATATCTATTCCCTTTTTATTAGTGTCATTATTATGATGATGGCTATCACATTAATCAAAGATTCTATCTTCTCTCTTTTCTCACCATCCAAATATCATTTTTCTATTTGGTTAATTATCGTCTGTCTAATTACCATTTTAACAAAATTAGGACTATATTTTTATATTCATCATTTATCTAAAAATTTAAATAGTCTCCTTTTAAAAGCAAATGCGAAAGATCACTTATATGATTCATTTATTACTTGTATTAATTTAGGAGCAATTCTATTAACACAATATGGTATTTATTTCATTGATAGTATTGCTGGTATTTTTATTGCTCTATGGATTTTCTATCAAGGCTTTAAAATATGTAAAGAAAGTTATGATGTATTAATGGATAAAACAATTGATCCTAAAAAACGTAGCGAAGTATTAAACATGATAAAAAAATATCCAAAAGTAAAACGTATGAGTCATTTTGTCGCCATTCCTGTTGGTTATCAATATCAAATTTCATTTACAATTTATGTAGATGGCAATTTATCTACTTATCAATCTCATCAAATCGCTAACAAAATAGAACTAGAACTTAAACAATTACCAGAAATTTATTCAGTCGTAATTCATGTCAATCCAATTTAATTGGATTTTTTTAATTCTAATTGTAAAAACAATATTTTTTGGTTATAATGATATTAGGGTGATAATATGTATCGTACAAAAAGAAAAATTAAAAAAGGTCCAATCATTGCAGCTGTTTTAATTATTCTAATTGGAGTTGGTGGTTTCTTTGCTTTTAAAGAAATTCGTTATCGTATGAGTGATACTTATAAATTGTTAAAGATTGGATATAATGAAACAGAAACAAATATCTTAATTGAAAAATACAATCAAGATCAATTAGAACAATTAATCAAAGATAAAAAGTTAGAACCAAATATTCCAAAACTATTACAACAAAAATATTATATAGAAAAGAATATGAATCGTTATCTTAAATATTTAAAAGAAAATCCTGAAACAACTGTAAAAGATGCAGTAAGTTTAGTAAATGTAAATCGTGATCGTGACTTTTATGAGAAAATAGAGAAAACTGATACAACAAAAGGAGATCTAATTCTTGTTAATAAATATTATAAATTAACAAAAGATTTTAAACCAGATAATATTGTTCCAATTAGTAATCAATTTTCCTATGAAGGAAATGAAATTAGTAAACATGTTTATGAGAAATATCGTTCTATGTGGAATGCTGCTAAAGAAGATGGATTAATGTTAATCGTCAATTCTTCTTATCGCGATTATGAAACACAAGATGCGGTATGGAAAGATTATGCCGAAGCACATGGAGAAGAATGGGCTGACAATAAAGCAGCTAGAGCTGGATCTAGTGAACATGAAACAGGACTAGCACTTGATATTGTTACCAATGATGTAATTATGAATGAATTTGAAAATACAGAAGAATTTAAATGGTTACAAAAAAATGCTTATAAATACGGTTTTATTTTAAGATATCCAAAAGGAAAAGAAAACATTACAGGTTATGAATATGAATCATGGCATTATCGCTATGTTGGAGAAGAAGTAGCAGAAGAAATTCATAATTTAGATATTACTTATGATGAATATTATGCATATTATTTAGATAAATAAGTGGGATAACCCACTTTTTTGATGGACAAGTCTTTCTTTTTTTATTACTGCATATAATATAATGGTGAAGTATATGAGTGAAAAAAAGTTTCGTATCTGTATTTATACCATCTTATTTATTTTAGTAATTGTATTTTTTACAAAAGATTTTAACTTATTTTCTGACTTTTATAAAAATATTAAACAAGTAAAAAATCCAAATCAATTAGATGTTCTAGTAAATAAAAATTATCAATTGCAAGAAGATTATATGCCATCTGACTTAGAAGAAGTTCATGTAGAATTTGCTTTTGAACATAAATATTTAAGAAAAGAGGCAAAAAATGCTTTTGAAGAAATGGCACAACAAGCAAAAAAAGATGGTTATCAAATTATTTTAGTATCTGCTTATCGTAGTTATTCTTATCAAAATGAATTATATCAACACTATGTAAAAACAAGTGGTAAAAACTATGCAGATCGTTGTAGTGCTAGACCAGGACATTCTGAACATCAAACTGGATTAGCACTCGATATTATGGGAGAAAATGGCGATTATAATCTATTTGAAGATACCAAAGAATTTCAATGGATGAGAAAACATGCTTATCAATATGGTTTTATTTTAAGATATCCGAAAGATGGATATGATATCACTGGTTTTAAATATGAACCATGGCATTATCGTTATGTTGGTAAAGATTTAGCTTCTTATCTTACGAAAAATAATATGACATTAGATGAATATTATTTTAAAAAATACGGAAAATAAAAAGAACCGAAGTTCTTATTTTTGACAATTTGTACAATAATAACTACTACGTCCATTGATAAATCTCTTTTTAATAGCTTTTCCACAGATAGGACATGGTTGACCTTCTTTTCCATGAACAAATAACTTTTGTTGAAACATACCATCTACTCCCTCACTAGGATGATAACTACGAATGGTACTACCACCTAAATCTATTGCTTCTTTTAAAACTGTTCTTGTGTTTTCAATCAAATTTTCTAGTTCTTTTTTTGTCAAACGATTTGATGCTCTAAGAGGTGATACATGACTTAAAAATAAAATCTCATTGGCATAAATATTACCAATTCCGACAATGACACTTTGATCTAGTAAACTTGTCTTAATTGGAATCTTTTTATGTTTCCATTTTTCTTTTAAATAAGAAACAGTAAGTAATTCATCCCATGGTTCTAATCCTAACTTAGATAATGGCGGTACTTGATAAGTCATTTCTTTTGGTAATAAATACATCCTACCAAATTTTCTCGTATCATGATATCTTAACTGTCTTTTATCATCTAAATAGAAAACAACATGTTCATGCTTCTGAATTGGATCTTTCGTACTACGAAAAAAATACTTCCCTTCCATTCTTAAATGAGAAAGTAAAACATCACAATCTAATTCAAAAATGAGCCATTTTCCATAACGTTTTATTTTATGAATTGTTTGATTTTTTATTTGCTTTTTAAATTCTTCTACCGTTGGCTTAGCAATGATATTCGGATAATAAACCATAACATCTACGATTTTACGATTTACTAATTCTTTTTCCAATCCTCTTCTAACTGTTTCTACTTCTGGTAGTTCAGGCATAATATCACTTCCCTTGTCTTTTAGTATACCATAAAAAAAGCAATGATAACATTGACAAATATATGGGAATTTGCTAATATGAATTTGTAAAAACAAAGACAGGAACTAAGTAATAAAGGACTCTTTCTAAGAAAGTTCGTGGCTGATGAAAACGAATAAGAGAAATTTATGAAATCTACTCCTCGAGTGAAATGTAAACATTTCCGGTTCATACCGTTATCTAAAGTGAGAAAAAGAAAGGATGGTACCGTGCTTATGCACTCCTTGTGTATCATTCTTTTTTATTTAGAAAGAAGGAACAAAATGGTAAAAGTACATGAGAAATATAGACATTTTAAAAGAGATATCATAGAAGTGATCTGTGTTGCGAAACACTCGGAAACTTTAGAAGATATGGTTGTTTATATTCATAATCATACTTATTGGGTAAGACCACTGTCGATGTTTGAAGATAAAACTGATATAAGCAGTAGACCAGATAATATCACTGGTCAAAAATATAGATTTGAGAAAATAGGAGGATAAATATGTTAGACATTAAATTTTTAAGAGAAAATCAAGAATTAGTAAAAGAAAATATTAGAAAGAAATTTCAAGATGAAAAATTATCACTTGTAGATGAAGTAGTTGCATTAGATAAAAAAAATCGTGAATTAAAACAACAAGGTGATGAATTAAGAAGTAATAGAAATGAATCTAGTAGTCAAATTGGATTACTCATGCGTGATAAAAAAATTGATGAAGCAAATGCATTAAAAGAACAAGTAAAAGAAATTAATCAACAACTAACACAAATTGAAGAAGAAGAAACAAAACTATCACAAGAAATTAGAGAAAAAATGTTAATTATTCCACAAATGATAGATCCATCTGTACCAATTGGAAAAGATGATACAGAAAATGTGGAGATTGAAAAATATGGAGAACCAATTGTACCAAATTATGAAATTCCATATCATGCAGATATTTGTGATAAGTTAAATGGATTAGATAAAGAAAGTGCTGGCCGTACATCTGGAAATGGTTTCTATTATTTAATGGGAGATGTTGCTAGACTTCATTCAGCTATGTTATCTTATGCCAGAGATTTTATGATTAATAAAGGTTTTACTTACTGCATTCCCCCATTTATGATTCATGGAGATGTAGTAAATGGTGTTATGAGCTTTGCTGAAATGGATGCCATGATGTATAAAATTGAAGGAGAAGACCTATTCTTAATTGGAACGAGTGAACACTCTATGATTGGTAAATTTAAAGGACAAATCATCAAAGAAAATGAATTACCAATTACTTTAACTTCTTATTCTCCATGTTTTAGAAAAGAAGTTGGAGCACATGGCATTGAAGAACGTGGACTTTACAGAGTACATCAATTTGAAAAACAAGAAATGGTTGTTCTATGTAAACCAGAAGAAGCGATGGATTGGTACAATAAGATGTGGCAATATACTGTAGAATTCTTTAGAAGTCTAGATATCCCAGTTAGAACCTTAGAATGTTGTAGTGGTGATTTAGCAGATTTAAAAGTTAAATCTTGTGATGTAGAAGCTTGGAGTCCAAGACAGAAAAAATATTTTGAAGTTGGAAGTTGTTCTACGTTAGGAGATGCACAAGCAAGACGTTTAAGTATTCGTGCGAAAGGAGAAAATGGTAATTACTTAGTATCTACTTTAAATAACACAGTACTTGCTACTCCACGTGGATTAATTGCCTTCTTAGAAAATAACTATCAAGAAGATGGAAGTATTAAAATTCCAGAAGCATTAAGACCATATATGGGTGGGATGGAAATCATTCAACCAAAGAAAAACATGTAGTTTTGACTACATGCTTTTTTATTCTAAGATAAATTTATATTTGACATTTTATTTTGCTTCATACCAATTATTTCCATAAGCTATATCTACTTTTAATGGTACTTTTAACTTTAATACATGTTCCATTTTATCTCTTATAATTTCTTTTATGATTTCAATTTCATCTTTGTCACAATCAAACAATAATTCATCATGTACTTGTAATATCATTTTTGTTTTTAATTTACGTTTTTTTAATTCTTTTCCGATATCTACCATTGCTTTTTTAATAATATCTGCACTTGTTCCTTGAATTGGGGTATTTAGTGCCATTCTCTCTCCTTGATGACGAATCATATAATTACTATTATTTAATTCTGTAATAATTCTTTTCCTGTGGAAAAGTGTTTTTACATATCCATCTTGATAAGCTTGTTTAATTTGCTTATCCATATATTCTTGAATGCCAGGATAAGTTTCTAAATAATGATCAATAAAATGTTTTGCTTCTCCGACACTGATGTTCAAGTTTTCACTAAGACCAAAACTACTAATTCCATAAATAATTCCAAAGTTAACTGCTTTTGCTACTCTTCTCATTTGTTTTGTAACTTCTTCTGGGGTGACATGGAATATATCACTTGCTGTTTTGGTGTGAATATCCATTCCTTGATTAAAAGCATCAATTAAAGCTTGAACACCAGACATATGGGCTAAAATTCTAAGTTCGATTTGTGAATAATCTCCACCTAAAATAACACAATGTTTACTTGGTACAAATGCTTTACGTATTAATCTTCCATACTCTGTACGTACAGGAATGTTTTGTAAATTTGGTTCTATGGATGATAAGCGGCCTGTTCTAGTTAATGTTTGTGTATAAATCGTATGGATTTTACCATCTTCTTTTACCATATTTAGTAATCCTTCAATATATGTTGTATATAGTTTTGTAATCATACGATATTCTAAAATTTTATTAATAATTGGATGAACATCTTTTAATTTTTCTAATACATCTGCTGCTGTAGAATATCCTCTTGCACCTTTTTTACCATGTGGTAATCCTAATCGTTCAAATAAAATACTTCCTAATTCTTTTGGGGAAGTAATTAAAAATTCACAACCTGCTAATTTATAAATTTCCTGTTCTAAACGACTGACATTTTGTTCAATTTCTTTTCCCATTTCTTTGAGTGTATTTTGATCTAAATGAACTCCTTGATATTCCATATCTCCTAGCACAAAAGCAAGGGGAAATTCAATTTCTTGATAAAGTTTTAATAACTCTTCCTCTTTTAATTTATTTTCTAATATCTCTTTTGTTTCATAAATAAATTTTGCTTTTTTTCCTGCATATAGAGCAACTTCTTCTATCTTAGGAGCCTTTAATTTCTTTTTCCCATAAACTGTTTCATAAAAAGGAATATGATAATCAAAATTATTAGCAAGATAACTAATATCATCTTTTACGTTATAATCTAATAATGATGCAGCAATCATACTATCAAAGGTAATATTTTCTATTTCAATTCCTAACCATTTTAAAGCAACATATACTTTTTTAGCATCATAAGTATACTTCTCGTTTTCTAATAAAAATTTAGGATTTTGTACTAAGATATCTTTCGGAATAAATTGTAAGTTCTTTCCATCATAAATAGCCATTCCTAAGATATCACTATGATGATAATTTGTTCCTAATATTTCTAAATAAACAGAACATTTTCCTTCTACTTTAATTTCATCTATATTACTTACAATTGGAACTTCTTCTACTTCTTCTGGTTCTTTTTTTTGATATTCTTTCTCTTTTTTTAAGAAAGAATAAAATTCTAATTCTTCATATAATTTTTCTAGTTTTTCATGATCTCGTTCTCTACATTTTACATCTTCTATAGAAATATCCATATCGACATTTTTTACAATGGTAGCAAGGTGATAACTTTGATATGCATTTTCTTTATCTAATAATAATTTATCATGAACACTTCCTTTTATTTCATCAATATGTTCATAAATACCATCTAATGTATGATATTGTCGCAATAGTTTTAACGCTGTTTTTTCACCAATTCCTTTTACTCCAGGGATATTATCAGAAGGATCTCCTTCTAATGCTTTTAAATCAATGACTCTTTCCGGCATAATTCCATAGTCTTCAAAGAATGTTTCTTTATTATAACGAATATAGTCTTTTTGTTTTAATAATTTCATATCTACATCGTCACTAATTAATTGTAATAAATCTTTATCACTAGAGACAATGGTACCAATGACTTCATCATCTTCATCACAATAAGCAGCAAAAGTACCTATAATATCATCTGCTTCATAATTATCTATTTCAAAATAAGTATATCCCATAAGTGTTACTAATTCTTTGGCAATCGGAAATTGTTGTTTTAATTCATCTGGGGTTTGAATTCTCCCCCCTTTATAATCTTTATATTCTTCATGACGAAATGTTTTCCCTTTATCAAATGCTACTACCATATATTCTGGTTTCTCATCAGCAATTATTTTTGTTAACATATTATGAAAACCAAATAAGGCATTGGTAGGAAATCCTTTAGAATTTTTCATAAAATTACCATTATATGCGGTTGCATAATAACTTCGAAATAGTAAGTTATTACCATCTACTAAAATAATTTTTTTCATACTATCTCACCATTTCAATTATATCATAATCCCTTATAATTATAAAAAAAGAAACAATTGTTTCTTTCATTTCTTATATTTTTTGTAATACAAAGTATCTACAATTATAAGCACAATAAGTATCTAAGTATGTTTTCTTATATTCTATATGATTTTTTGGATTACATTTAGGATTTTCAGGATTACAAAAACCTTTCAAACGAAGTTTTCCATAAGACCAATCTCCTATTACATAATCATAATCTAAGAAATATTCTGTAAATAAATGTTCTACTGCTTCTTTTTCATATCCATCTTTATAGTTATCTATTAATTTGTATTTTT
>CALVKP010000056.1 GCA_944332735.1 uncultured Bacilli bacterium
CGTCTTAAATCTTGACGTTTAAAGTCTTTAATATCATGGCCATCGATTTGAATGCTACCATGATTGACATCATAGAAACGCATTAATAGTTTTACCATAGTTGTTTTTCCAGCTCCTGTAGGACCAACGATTGCTACTTTTTGCCCTTGTTTTATCTTTGCATTGAAGTCTTTAATAATGGTTTTATCTGAATCATATCCAAATTGAACATGAGAAAATGTAATATCACCATTGATATGATTTGTAGATACTGGATGTTTCGTCTCTTCTACCTCTTCTTCTTCCTCTAAGAATTCAAAAACTCTTTCTGCAGCTGCAATTGTTGCTTGAACTAAATTAACAATTTGAGCCACATTAGAAAGTGGATTCATAAAATTACGTACATATTGGATAAAACTTTGAATATCTCCAACTGATATTTTATTTTGAATGACGAAATATCCACCTAAAATAGATACTACTACATATCCTAAATTACCAATAAAATTCATAAGAGGCATCATAATTCCAGAAAAGAATTGACTTTTCCATGCGGAACGATAAAGTGTTTGATTTAATTGTTGAAATTCTTCTTTTGCTTTATCTTCCCCATTAAATGCTTTTACAATATTATGCCCACCATATACTTCTTCTACTTTTCCATTCACATGTCCTAAATATTCTTGTTGTCTTTCAAAATATTTTTGCGAATGACTAACAATAAATATCAGTAAAATCAGTGCGATTGGAATAATTAGTAAAACAGCGAGTGTCATCCAAAATGAAATGGTAAGCATCATGACAACAACACCAATTAAAGTTGTAATAGAAGTAATCATCTGTGTCATACACTGATCTAAATTCGCACTCACAGTATCTACATCATTTGTAACTCTACTAAGTATTTCACCATGTGTTTTATGGTCAAAATATTTCATTGGTAAACAATTTAATTTTTCACTAATGGATTTTCTTAAACCATAAGCAATTTTTTGACTGACACCAGTCATAATAAAATTCTGAATAAAATTACATATTGCACTAATCGCATACAACCCTAATAAAAACATAAGAATTTGACCAATTTTAGAAAAATCAATTCCACTTCCACCACTGATCTTACTAACTAAACCATTAAATATTTCAGTTGTTGCTTCTCCCATAATTTTAGGGCCAATAATTGAAAACGTAGCACTTAAAATAGCAAATAAAACCACTGTAATAATGTGATATTTATAAGGAGATAAATATTGAATTAATTGTTTTAAAGTTCCTTTGAAATCTTTTGCTTTTTCTGTTTCAGATTGACGTTTACCCTTCATAACTCAATTCCTCCTTCGAAAGTTGTGATAATGCGATTTCGCGATATACATCACATTCTTTTAACAATTCTTGATGTGTACCAATTCCTACTACGTTTCCATCATCTAATACAACGATTTTATCAGCATTCATAATCGTACTAATACGTTGTGCAACAATCAATACAGTACTTCCTTTTGTTTTTTCTCTTAAAGCTTTACGAAGAGCAGCATCTGTTTTAAAATCTAGAGCTGAAAAACTATCATCAAAAATATAAATTTCTGGTTTTTTAATAACAGCTCGCGCAATTGATAAGCGTTGTTTTTGTCCACCACTTACGTTGGTACCACCTTGACTAATTGGGCTATCAATTTTCTTTTCTAATTTGTTTACAAAAGAAGTTGCTTGAGCAATATCTAATGCTTCATACATTTCTTTTTTACTTGCTTCTTCTTTTCCATAACGTAAGTTAGAAGCAATCGTACCTGAGAATAAAACACCAGTTTGAGGAACATACCCTATTTTATCGCGCAAATCTTTTTGATTAAAATCTTTTACATTCATTCCATCAACAAATACTTCTCCTTTACTTGCTTCAAAGAAACGAGGAATCAAATTAATTAAAGTAGATTTACCACTACCGGTAGAACCAATAAAAGCGACGGTTTCTCCTTTATTTGCTTTAAAATTAATATGATGTAACATATATCCATCAGAATCAGGATAACGGAATGAAACATCTCTAAATTCAACAGTTCCTTTTTCTTTTGGTATTTTTTGTTCTTTAGGATCTAAAATAGTAAATGGCTTTTTTAATATTTCATCAATACGTGCAATACTAACAATGGCACGAGGTAACATAATAGATACAACAGAAATCATTAAAAATGACATAATAATTTGCATAGTATATTGAATAAATGCCATCATATCTCCAACCTGCATAACTCCACTGTCAATCCCTTTTGCACCTTCCCAGACAATTAAAATAGCAATAGAATTCATCGTAAACATCATAATTGGCATCATCGTAGCCATAACACGGATAATAAATAATTGATTGTTTTTTAAATCTTTATTAGCTTTATCAAAACGAGCTTCTTCATGTTTTTCTTTGGCAAAAGCACGGATTACAGGAAGCCCTGTTAAAATTTCACGCGTTACTAAATTTAGACGATCAATTAACTTTTGAACTAACTTAAATTTCGGCATTGCAATGGCAAATAGTATAATGACTAAAGTTAAAATTGCCATCACTGCCACAGCAATAATCCAAGCCATATCTGTACCAGTTGCTAATACTTTTATCACACCACCAATTGCAATAATCGGTGCATAGAAAATCGTACGCAACAAGAATACCATTAACATTTGTACTTGTTGAATATCATTGGTACTACGAGTAATTAAACTAGCAGTTGAAAATTGTTTCATTTCACTTTCAGAAAAATCAACAACTTTTTGAAACACTTGATTTCTAAGATCTCGAGCAAGTCTAGCAGAAATACGAGCTCCTAAAAATCCAACCATGACAGTAGCTGCCATAGAAATAAGTGCCAAACCAAGCATTTTTAATCCAGATATAAAAATATAATTTGTTTGAATCCGATCAGTATCCATACCTAAATTTTGATATTCAGTTTTTACAAACTGAATTGCACTTTGTTCTAACATCATGTCTGGTATATCTTTCATTTTCTGATCAAGTTGTTTTAAAACATCCTGACGTTGTTCTTTTGGTAACATTTCAAATAATTTCATGACTGTCATATTTGGAATCGTAGATAACTGTTCTGGTAAATTTTTTAATATTTGCTCCGTTATTTTTTTCCCTTCTTCTGTTTCCCCACGAAAGAATAATAAATATGTAAATGGTTTTTGTAATATTTGATTTAATTTCTCATGATTTTCTTTTGAAATATCTTTTAGTACATAAATATCTTTCTTTTTTAATTCTGGATATTGTTCTAATTGTACTTTTGTAGCTTCTTCTTTTTTCACAATCTCATATTGATTTTGAATAAAACGACTATCTTTCTCATCTAAGAAAAGTAATATATCTTCAAAACTATCTTTAGAAATTGCTTCTGGTGTATTATCTTCTATTCCACCTTCTTGAATTCCCGTATTGACAATACGAGAAGTATATTCAGGAAGTGATAAATCACATGCTGCCTGTACAAATAAAAGTGCTATGACAATTAAAACAGAATACCAATATTTACACAAGTGTTTTATAATTTTTAACATATCTTCTATTCCTTTCTATATTTTTCCATACCATATTTTAATAGTATTAATTTTCTATGATAAGAATTCATAATTTCTTCTTTCTTCTTATCAGAAGTGAAAGACAAAATCAAAGTATGAAGTGTCATACCAAACAATAAACCTACAATTTCTTCTAAATCATCTTCTTGTTGAATATTCAATTTACTAACATCGATCTGTTCTAAAAAATGTTTGTAAAAACTACGAGGGTCAAATACATTTGTCTTAGTAGGAAATAATCTTTTTTCTGCTTGACTATTGATATTAGCAAACACCTGTTTAAAAAACAAACGATGATTTTTTTTAGAACAATAATCGATAATAGATTCAAAAAAACGTTCAAACGTACAAAATAGATCACCGTGTTCTTCTTCAATCAGTATAAGTAATTGTTTTTGAAACCGATCCCGTGATTGTTCTAGTAAATAAAAATATAAATCTTCCTTATCTTGAAAGTACATATAAAAACTGCCCCTGGGAATAGATGCTTCTTTTATGATTTGGTTAATAGAAGCATTGGCAAATGACTGATGTGTAAACTCCTTCATAGCAGCTTTTAATAATGTTGTTTGTTTTTCTTTTGAAAGATGAAAAAAAGTTTGGGTTGGCATATTATCACCTACTTGATTGATATGACAGATTGTCATACTATGTCATTGTAACATGACAACTTGTCATATGTCAATTCTTTCCATAATTTCACATAAAAAAGAAACCAGATGTTTCTTTTATTTCCAAAACTTTAAACGTTTGGT
>CALVKP010000057.1 GCA_944332735.1 uncultured Bacilli bacterium
GAAAAAACATTCTAAATAAAAAAAGCCATTGCCTCGTCTTTGGCTTTTTCCTATTTTGTCTTGGTTTATACCTTTTCTCATATTCTTATATTACAAATAAACGTCAAGAAATATTTGATGGTATGAACTTTAAACTATATGAACAAAATGAAAAAGATACTACAAATGAAGAAATTGATGTCCCAGAAATTACTGTAGCGAATGATACAGAAACGAATACAGAAGTAGATAATGATGGAGTAGTTGTTCCAAAATATCAAGATAATGCGAATTATATTGGTACAATTACAATTCCCAAAATCAATTTAAAAGCAGGTTTTGTATCTATGAATTCAAAGGAAAACGATGTTGATAAGCATGTAGCAATTATGCCTACAAGTACTTATCCAGATGTCGCTTTAGGAAACTTTATTTTAGCAGCACATTCAGGACGTAGAAAAATCGCATATTTTAATGATTTATATAAGTTGAATGTAGGAGATACTGTCACAATAGACTATCAAGGACAAAATTATACTTATCAAATTGTAAACATTTATGAAGAGAAAAAAACAGGAAAAGTAGCAATTCATCGTAATTTCAATAAGACAACATTAACATTAATTACATGTACAAATCATAATAGTAAGACACAAACAATATATATCGCTGAACTCATAAACTAATAAAAAGGGGGTGGGAGTTATGGTTCAAATGTCGATATTAGATAAATTGGGAATCTTTATACAGACTTTCTTTACATCAAAACTCCCATTACTTTTTATCTTAATTGCCTTTATTTTCTATTATTGTAAGAAAGTAAGAAAGACAATTACCAAAAAAGAAGCATATATTCTCTATGGAATATTTAGTTTCATTGTATTAGTTATCTATCATCAAGAAATATTATCTGCATTTGATTATATCATGACAAATCTTTTAACAGGTTATTATTTTCCTGATCTAGCACTTTATTTCTTGATTGTAATGATAAGTCACATTGCTTTCTTGTCTATCTTCTTTTACTCTAGATGGACCAAGAAAATTAGAAATTTATGGATTGGACAATTTGTACTAATTGAAACGGATTTCCTATTGTTCTTATATTTAGTTTCTAAAAATAAATTAAATGTATCAGATGCTTTATCACTGTATCAAAATGAAAGTGTCTTTGCTTTATTAGAATTAGTAACATTGATTGCCTTTATCACGTTTATTCTATTGATTCTTTGTCTTATTTTAGATAGAGAAAAGATTTTCCACAGGAAAACAGAACAAGAGACAATTGTTGAACCAACAGTGATTGAAGTTCAAAAACCAGTCATTCAAACAGAAGTTGTTTATCGTGATAAAGATATGAGTGTTTTAAAAGAAGGATTAAAGAATTTTCAAACAGAATTAAATGAAACGGATGTCATTAGTAGTCATGAACTTCGTATGTTAAAAATTAAACAGAAAAAAGATTTATTAAAAATCTATAAAAAAATGATGGAGTTACAAATTCATTTAAATGATGAGGATTGTGATATTCAAGATGATTTTGATGATATCGAAGCACTATTAGATGATACGGAAACAAATACAGAACAAAATTTTAAAGAGTATATCAATCAAAAAGAAAATACTCATAAAAATCAAATGAAGAAAGTAAATCAGTTATTAGAAAATAATCTTTAGAAAAAAAATTATCTAAAGATTATTTTTTTTGCAGGAATTTATCCCCTTTATCTCGTAAGTAATTGATAGGAGGGATAAATATGAAGAAAAAATTATTGACATTGAGTGTACTTTTGTTTTTCATGATGATATCAGTTTGTCATGCAGGAACAAATGATACCAATATTCGTATTGCGTATATGGAAAATACTTATACGAATTTAAACATTTTAGGAAAGGAGTTTTCTAATAAGCAAGGTTATGTGTTTGCTAACAATAAAATTGCTTATTGTGTAGAACCAGGAATTTATATCTTATCAAATCTTTATGATTCTACACCTTATTTTGACATTGCCAATATTACCAATGAGCAAAAAGAAAAAATGGAATTATATGCTTATTATGGATATCAATATCCAAACCATCAGAGTAGAAATTATTATCTAGCAACCCAACAGTTAATCTGGGAAACATTAGGTATGACGAATATTTTATTTACAACAGGGTTAAATCGTACTGGTCAAGTCATATTGGTTTCAAATGAAAAAAATGAAATATTAAATTTAGTAAAAAAGCACAAAAACAAACCATCATTTGATGGTAAAACATTTTCTTTCCAATCAGGAGAAGAAAAAACGATTACTGATACCAATCAAGTATTAACAGAATATCAATTAAAAAAAGAAAATACAGAAGTTCAAAAAGAAGGAAATCAACTTACAATTAAAGCATATCACGTAGGTTCTCATACCTTAGAACTTTATAAACTTATGAATACAGATACAAGTATGATCTATCGTAAAGAAAATTCACAGACACTAGCAACCTTTGGGATTCATAGTGAAATAAATTCTTATTTAAAATGGAATACAGAAGGTTATAACATAGAATTATTAAAACAAGATGAAAAAACGAAAGGAGAAGCACCAAAGGGTAGAAGTTTAAAAGGAGCAACATATGAAGTGAGAAATAAACAAGGAGAGTTAGTAGATACATTAATCACTGATGAAAATGGGTTTGCAAGATCAAAAGAATTACCAAAAGATGTCTACCATGTTAAAGAAATAACACCATCTTATGGTTATTTGTTAGATGATAAAACATATGTTGTAAAAATATATGAACATGGGAAAGTATATCCAATGACAGTTTACGAAAAACCAGAAGAAAAAACATTGGTATTAAAAAAGTATTTAGAAGATGTTGATCAAGGAAAAAATATTCCAGAACCAGCTATTACTTTTCAAATATTAAATATCGATACCAATGGAATCACATTAGTTGCAACAAATGATTTAGGAATTGCACAAGTATCACTTCCTTTTGGCACCTATCGCATTCATCAGTTAAATACAACAGAGCAATATCAAAAAGTAGAGGATTTTGAAGTAGTAATTGATGATCAAACAGAAGATACTATTACATATGAATTATTCAATAAACCAGAAACAGGTATGATACACTTACATAAAGTAGGAGAAGAGAATGTATCTTTATCTGATGTAACATTTGAATTATACCGTGGAGAAAAATTAATATCTACAAAAAAGACAGATAATACTGGAAATATTATATGGGAGCAATTACCATTTGGTAATTATTGTTTAAAAGAAATAAAAACGCAAGAAGGATATCAATTAGATCCAGAGATGCATTGCTTTTATTTAAAAGGAAAAGAAGAAAAAGAAATGAAACTAAAGAATGAACAATATAAAATTCATTTGGAACTTACAAAATTAGGAGAAAAAATGAATGGAATCAATCAAGGAAAAGTACAATATGAAACAATTCCTTTAGAAAATGTAGAGTTTACACTGTATAATATAAATGACCAAGAATTATTGAAATTAAAAAGTGATCAGCAGGGTAAAATAATCATCCATCAATATTTAAAACCTGGTACTTATTATTTAAAAGAAACAAAAACCCCAGAAGGATATCAATCTAATTTAGAACAATATCCATTTGTTGTAACGAATGATTATCAATTAGAACTACAATTTGATCCAGTTATTAAAAATGAATGGAAAAAGGGAACTGTTATTTTAAATAAAAAAGATGAACAGGGTTTACCATTAAATAATACTACATTCGCATTATATAATCGTGAGGGAACACTTCTATATAAAAAGACAACAGATGGAAGTGGAATCATTCGTGTTGAAAACTTACCAATTGGAAATTATTATTGGAAAGAAGTAAAAGCCAAAAAAGGGTATCTTTTAAAAACAGAAGAGATTCCATTTACCATTCAAGATCATAAACAAGTTGTAACATTACAAGTAACCAATCAAGTGGAACAATATCCAAATACGGAAAACTATATTGAAAAAACAAAAAGATGGATTATAGGGATTACGATTGTTGGATGTGGTATTTTGATTTTTGGGATGGTGTTAGAGAAAAGAAGATGAGATGGATAAAATATGTAGGAATGATCATATTAATCAGTGTTATGGTTTATACATTCTTATTTCATCAAAATGAAACAAGGAAAGAACAGAAAAAGAAAAGAGAAATAAAATTATATGAGCAAAATAGAATAAGAAATAGTGATATATTGGGAATGATTGAATTAGTTCGTACCAATAAAAAAAGTATGATTAAAAAAGGAAATATAGAAGAAATTATTGCTCAAAATCAAGTTGTATCGTTAAATCAAAAACTAGATACTTCAAATACGATTTATTTAGCAGGTCATAGTATCCCATCTGTTTTTAATGATTTACATCAAAGTCAAATAGGAGATTCCATTATATTAACCATTCAAAATAAAAAATATCATTACCTCATTCAAAATAAGAAAAAAGTATATACAAATGATTTCTCACCATTGGTTTATACACATCATAATTTAGTGTTAATTACATGTACAACAAATCCACAAATTAGATTATTAGTGTTTGCTGAATTAACAGAAGATTGACATATGTGATTGACGAATATGGCGAAAGAGGGTAAGATGAAAGTAAGATGATAGAGGTGTAATATGAAGCATAAACAAGATGAAATTTTAATTCATTCATTACCAGGATCTTTAGATAATGTAAATTTTATCGTGAATCACGATAGAAATAATGTGAAACATTTTCATGAAATTTCTGGATTAATCAAAGAGATGATATATGAAAGAGCAACAACGAAAGCTGTTGAAATTCCAAATAAAAATGGGTCTATTACTTATATTTTTAAAGTGAATAAAGATTCTAAAAAACAAAGTGGTGTTAGTCAAGTTCGCGTTGTATTAGGAAAAGATGCAGTTGATAATTTGGAACTAGTTGAAAATGAAATGACCATGCAAGAAGTGATGGAATCTTATAGTGATACAGTGGTTAAATTAAAAAATGAACATAAATTCGCAGCACTTGGAAAAGCGGTAAGAAATGTGGTTTTAGCAGGTGGAATTACGGGTGCAGCATTATTTGGAATTGGATATGCAACAGATGTAGAACAACCAAATGGATTTGATCAATTGGCTCCAGAAGTTCAACAAGACATGCGTAATCGTGGTTATGTGAGTGATCATGGATATGATTTATTAAGTGATGAGCTAAAAGAAAAAATTTCATTTGATGAATTTTACGGTATGTTTGGATATGATGTATTAAATGGTAATTTAAATATGGATCAAGTAGAGGAATATGCTGAGTCTATGGGACATTCGAGATAAAGGCATATGCCTTTTTTGATTGGAATGGTATAATAAAAAAAGAAAGAGGTGAGAATGTGAAATATTATATCAAAGGGAATTATCGTCGTAGTATTTTCTCATCTCCGAAAGGATATATCATAGGAATCTTTAAAGTACGAGAAACAAATGATGAAAGATTAAAAGACTATGTCAATAAAACAATTACATTTACAGGATATTTTCATGAATTAAACGAAGATGATAATTACATATTTTACGGAGAAGGAATAGAACATCCAAAATATGGATTTCAATTTCAAGTAAGTGAATATGAGAAAATAAAACCAGAAGATAAAGATGGAGTGATTGCTTTTTTATCTAGTGATTTATTTCCTGGAATTGGTGAGAAACAAGCAACTTTAATTGTCGAAGTGTTAGGAGAAAAAGCATTAGAAAAAATATTGGAAGATGCTTCTTGTTTATCATTAGTACCCAAACTATCTACGAAAAAAGCAAAAAGAATCTACGATGTATTGGTGAAATATGAAGAGAGTCATAAGACCATTGTTTATTTAACAGAATTAGGCTTTTCAATGAAAGATGCATTAAATATTTACAATACTTATAAATCGTATACAATTGAACATTTAGAACATAATATATATGAATTAATGGATGAAGTAGATGATATTTCATTTATAAAATTAGATGAAATAGCGAGAAAACAGAATATAGATCCATTGGATGAAAGAAGAATTCGTGCTTGTATTTTATATATGATTCGTACGCTTACATTTCAAACTGGTAATACTTATTTCATACAAGAAGAGATATATCAAGCTGTTTGTACTTATTTAAAAAATGAATTAGATAGTAATACCTTTTCTACTTTATTAAATGAATTAATTGATGATAAAAAAATATATCAAGAAGAAGAAAGATATTATGAAGCAGAAATATATCAAGCAGAAGTAGAAATTGCTGATAAAATGAGTTATTTATGTCATTTACCGCAGTTAAAATATAAAAACTTGGATAAAACGATAGAAAGTTATGAAGAAAGTTGTGGTGTCACTTATAATGAAAAACAAAATAAAGCAATCAAAGAAGCACTAACCAATCACTGTGTTATTATCACAGGTGGACCAGGAACAGGAAAAACAACAATTATTAAAGCAATTATTGAATTATATCAAAAATTAAATGATTTAAATTATGATCAATTAGAATCAGAAATTCGACTTTTAGCACCTACTGGACGTGCTAGTAAAAGAATGAGTGAAACAACATTATTACCGGCTAGTACCATTCATCGCTTTTTAAAATGGAATAAAGAAACAAATGAATTTGGTGTTAATTCCTTTCATAAAGATCATGGTAAATTCATTATTGTCGATGAAGTAAGTATGATTGATATTTCACTCTTACATAGTTTATTAGATGGGTTAGAGAATCATATACAAATTCTTTTTGTAGGTGATTATAATCAATTGCCAAGTGTTGGTCCCGGACAAATATTAAAAGATTTTATCGAAAGTGATATGATTCCCATGGTAGAGTTAGATTTACTGTATCGTCAGGATGAAAATTCATATATTACAACACTTGCTCAAGAAATTAAAGAAAATGACTTAAGTGATAATTTTTTAAAAGAAAAAAGTGATTATGTTTTTTTACAGTGTTCTAGTTTATCACTACGTAAAAATTTAAAAGGAATTTGTAAACAAATTTTAGAAAAAGGATATACTGAAAAACAAGTACAAGTGATGGCTCCTATGTATCGTGGTATGAACGGAATAGATAACTTAAATAAAGAATTACAAGAAGTATTTAATCCACCATCTATCGATAAAAGAGAATTTACTTATGGAGATGTCATTTTTAGAGAACATGATAAAATACTACAACTTGTAAATATGCCTGATGAGAATGTTTTTAATGGTGATATTGGAACGATTGAAAGAATTGTATTGGAATCAGAAAGTACATCTAAGAAAAAAGAAATATATATTGATTATGATGGTTTATTAGTAAAATATTTACCAAAAGATTTTAATAGTATTAAACATGGTTTTGTAATTACCATTCATAAATCACAGGGAAGTGAATTCCCAGTGGTTATTATGCCACTTAGCATGTCATATCATCGTATGCTTTATCGTAAATTAGTTTATACAGGAATTACAAGAGCCAAAAAGAAATTGATATTATTAGGTGAACCACAAGCATTTTTAGAGAGTATTAAAAATAATCAAGAACAAATTCGTAAAACCACTTTAAAAGAACGTTTAAAACAAAAAATATAGGGAATACTAACAATGTATGTAAGAGATTACATACAATCATATTTTTTAGCTAAGAGGGTGATTTTATGAAAAAGATGAGTCTTGCTATGTTAGTAACTGGTATGGCTGCTGGTGCAGGTGCTTATGCAGCATATCAAAAATATAACAAACCAATGATGAATAAAATGGAAAAGGTAGTAAATAAGTCATTAAAGAAAGCAAATGATAAGTTAGAAGATATGATGTAACAACATTCTTCCCTACGGGGAAGAATTTTTTTGTAGATAGAATGAAAAAAATGTGTTATAATAAATTTAAGAATAGGGGTGGATTTATGAATTATCCTTCATGGGTGGCTTATTTAGTATCACCTGGGTTATTTATTTTTTTAATTGTTTTATTTGCAATTATTAGTATCATTGTATTATTATCACTAAAAAAATTAAAAGTTATTAAAGTAAAAGAAACTTATCGTAAGATTATTTTACCAGCGTGTATCGTTACATTTCTATCATATATTGTTGGTACATTAATCTTATTATTAACACAATTTTTAGCACGTTTTGATTGGATTAATACCAAATTAGCAGAACCTTTGGTAACCAATCCATTTACGAATATTTATACATTTCTTTATACTTTATTAGCATTTATTGTATCCACTGTATTAATTTATTACTTAAATAAATTAATTACAATGAAAGCAATTCGTCTTTCCAATGGAAAAGAATTTAGAATTGCTCTTGTTTTAACAATCTTTACAGCACCATATTTATTCTTTGTCCCAACGAATACAGTAAAAGTTGAACCAAAGGAAATTAAAACAGAAGATGTTCAAAAAATTGAATCATATAAAACAATGGATTTAAATGATACAAATAAATTAAAAGAATTGATGAATCTTTTAGAAAGTGCGAATTCATATGAAGAAGTAAAAGCAGATACGACAAATAGTCCAAGAACAATTACAATTATTTATAAAGAAGGAATTGAAACACCAGATAATAGTGTATTTGAAAAAGATAGTGCGATTTTATTGAATTTATTTTCAAATATCGATCGTGTTGAATTTATTTTAGGTGATGTATATTATACATTTGACTTTAGTGTAGTAAATACAATTCATCAGAACAAACTAAGAAATATGAAGATTGAAGAATTACTTGAGTATTACGATATGTAAAGAAGTAATTCTTTTCTTTACAAAAACTTTAAAAATCGTTATAATGAACATGAGAATAGGGTGAAGAAACATGAAAAAAGGATTTACATTAGTAGAACTTTTAGGTGTTATTGTTATCTTAGGAATTATTGCATTAATATCATTACCACCTATTTTAAATCAATTAAATAGCTCAAAAGAAACAATCAATGAATCGACGATTAAATTAATTTATAATGCTGGTTCTCTTTACTTAGATGAAAGACAAAATGATTATGTTCGTACTCCAGGAAATGTGTTTTGTGTTACATTACGTGAGTTAGTAGCAGATGGAAAGTTAGAATCACCTGTTACGGATGCTTCAACAGGAAAAGAGATCGATTTAGGAAAATATGTCAAATATACTGTAAATAATCACGGTGCATTAAACTATGATAATCAATTATTTGATAGTTGTACGCCACAAGTAAATTAGGTGAAAATATGAAAAAGAATGGATTTACTTTAATTGAATTATTAGCAACTCTTACTATTTTAGCAATCTTAGCAGTGATTGTATTTCCGAATGTGTTTGGAGCAATTAATCGTTCTAATGAAAGTGCTTATGAACAACAAGTAAATAGTATTATCAATGGTTCTAAAAATTATTTCACAGATCATGCGGAATTATTACCAGAGAATGGTTCTACTGCAACTGTAACGGTAGGAGAGTTAAAGAATGGTAATTATATTGATAAAGAAATAGAAAATCCTAAAACAGGAGAGGTATTTTCTAATAGTAGTTATGTACAAGTGAAAAATACGAACGAGAATTATGAATATACATACTATGAATAAAGTATTCAAATGGAATACTTTTTTTAAATTATACTTGAAATAAAAAGGAATTATGGTATAATCTAATTAGTTTACAAAAAAGCAAAGAAAAAGAAGTAGTAGTAACTCACCTTTTTAAAAGAGAGTCTACGGTTGGTGGGAAGTAGATAAAAAAGCGTTATGAATTCGTCTTTGGAGCTGTATATAAGAAAATATATATCGGTGATGCGTTATAATCTATGAGGTAGCTTTTAGCTATAAATTAAGGTGGTACCACGTATTGTCACGTCCTTATTTAGGATGTGACTTTTTCTTTGTAAGAAGAGGAGGAATCATATGATAGAAGAATTAAATACATTAAAACAAGAAATTGAAAGTAAAGTAAATCAAACAGCTAGTACCAAAGAATTAAATGATATTCGTGTAGAATATTTAGGTAAAAAAGGACCAATTCAAAGTCTTAGTAGTAAGATGGGAAGTTTATCTATCGAGGAGAAAAAAGAATTTGGACGTTCTTTAAATATGTTAAAAACAGAAGTTAATCAATTATTAGAAAATAAAAAACAAGAACTAGAGCAAAAAGAATTAGATGAACGTTTAAAGAAAGAGACAATTGATATCACTCTTCCTAGTACAGAACTTACTGTAGGAGGAGTACATCCAATTACAAAAATTATTAACGAAGTAGAAGAACTATTCGTAT
>CALVKP010000058.1 GCA_944332735.1 uncultured Bacilli bacterium
ATTATATTGGTTTGTGGGAAGAAATCCATAACCAAGATTTTAATTTGGTCGAATTCGACCAAATTAAAACTGAGTATGGTAGAAACTCATTTGCCATGTCACCAACACAATGGATAAAAAGAACTAATGGGTTCAATGTCAAATAGTGTTGGTGGAAGCAAAAAAGAATGATAAATGAACTGGTTAAGAGGACTAAATTTAGTTCTCTTTTCTTATACTTTAATAGGATTATATAATCCTTTAATCAACATAACTTTAGCTTTTAAGCGTTTAAATTTTCTATAATCATAAGTAGTATGTTTGATTTTCCAATTACATTGTATCATAGGATTCTGATATGACTCATTTTTATTAACTAAAAATAATGTCAGTAATTACTCACAAACGCTATTTATTATAGAACCAGTATTAGATAGGTATATTCTATTTTTGTATGTAAATCACAGCTAAGAAGAACTAGTATCATTTTACAATATTGCATTTAACTAAAGTAATGATTGAATCCTATAAATCATAATTTGTTATAAATTATTTATTAATATTTCATTATATCTATTTACTTCTTGTTTTAATAAATGATAGAATAATAAAGTAAGAAAGCATGAAATGTTTTCAAGTATAATAGAAAGTACAGGTGTATGATATGAATGAAAATAAGAAATTGTTAGCCGTTTTAGGTGTAGTAGTCGTAGTTATATTAGCAATTGTTGTATCCAGTGTTATGGGGACACAAGCCCAAGAAAAAACAATCGATGAAATTGATAAATTAATGGATACAAAAGAAGGAGAACTGATTTATTTAGGTAGACCAACTTGCTCTTATTGTCAACAATTCACACCAATTTTAGAAGATGCTAGCGATAAATATGAATTTGGATATTATTATTTAAATACAGATGAATTATCAAATTCTAATTTAACAAAAGTATTGGATATGTTAGAAATTGATCCTGATTCATTTGGTACTCCAACACTAGCGATTGTAAAAGATGGTAAGAAGGTTGCTGTTCAACCAGGATATACAGATGCAGAAGGTTTATTTAAATTCTTACAATCAAATAAAATTATTAGTGAAGATGCTGTATATGAATCTGATGATGCGAACTTAAATAAGATTGATTATTCACAATACCAAGATATTATTAATAGTGATGAAAAACAAATTGTAGTATATGCACAAACAGGATGTTCACATTGTGAAGAAGCTAGACCAGTGTTAAATGATATTGCAAAAGAATATAATATTACAATTAATTATTTAAATATTACAGATTTATCAACAGATGATCAAACAAGTATGACAAAATCATTAGATATTTTAGAAGATGGTTTTGGCACACCATTAACGATTGTTGTACAAAATAAAAAAGTAATTGCTTCTCTTGAAGGTTTTGAAAGTAAAGATGCAATGTTAAATTTCTTTAAAGAAAATGGTTTTATTGAGGAGTAGTGATATTATGTCTATTGTTGCTGAAAGAGCAAAAGAATTTAAAAGACGATACCCAGCTACAATTGCTTGGCGATTAGAATCTCATGCTAGAGTAGTTGATAATCATTTAAATCCTGGGGAAGAAGTACAATATATTTTTGTAGGTCAGAAGAATGATAATCCATTGGATATCATTACTTCGTGTGTAGTTGCATTAACAAATAAGAGAATTTTAATAGGACAAAAACGTTTGATTTTTGGTTACTTTTTTACCGCAATTACACCAGATATGTTTAATGATTTAAAAGTAAAAGCAGGTATTATTTGGGGACGTATTTATATTGATACTGTAAAAGAATTTATTCCTCTTTCAAATATTCAAAAAGATGCTCTTGATGAGATTGAAACAAATATCACAGAATATATGATGGAAGAGAAAAAGAAATATGGTGCATTAAATAATCGTGCAATTTAACAAAAGAGATTAATTTTCTCTTTTTTTTTTAAGAAATTTAAGCTATACTATTATTAGAATAAAAGAGGGCGAAATTATGATTTTAAGAAAACCATATGCATTATTAATTAAATATTTTAAAGTGATTCACTTATTTGTTTGTTTTGTGATTGGATATTTAATCTATAAAACAAGTGGTGTATTAAACTTTTTTAATACTTATACAAGTTCTGTAGAAAGTGTTGTAGGTCAATCAACCATTAAAGATTTATTAAGTGGAGTATCGATTGTTTTACCACTTTTAATTGTAATTATTTCAGTTGCTGTTATTTATTTAATGCGTTATAAGAAAAAACCAGTACTATTTTATTTAATTACAATTTTATCTTATTTATTTACTACAGGAGTTTTCTATTATGCGAATGGAATACTTAACAGCATGTATATTCAAGTAGTAGATATTCGTATTGCTTTACTTGTACGAGATTTAATTACTGCTGTTATGATTTTAGAATGGTTTACATTAATTATATTTGCAGTTCGTGCTACTGGGTTTGATATTAAAAAATTTAATTTCGGACAAGATTTGGAAGAATTGAATGTAGATGCGAAAGACCGTGAAGAATTTGAAATTAATATTGAAATTGATACGGATAAATTGAAACGTGGTTGGAATCGTAATCTTCGTCATGGGAAATATATATATAAAGAAAATAAGTATCTTATTAATGTTATTTTAGCAGTTATTATAGTTGGTGGTTTAGGATATGGAATCTATCGATTTGGTTTTAAAAACAAAGCACTTTCTGAAAATACATCTTTTTTTGCCAATGGTTTTACGATGCAGATAACAAAAAGTTATATTACTGATAAAGCAGGAAATGGTACTATTATTGATAAAAACAATGCTTATGTATTAATTACAATGAATGTAACAAATGGATATACCACAGAAAGAAAATTTGATACCGCAAGACCAGTATTAGTGATTGACGGAAAGAAATATTATAGTGACTATGAAAAAGTGGAACTATTAGAAGAATTTGGAGAAGCTTATTATGGAGAAGCTTTAGATACCAATCAACATACATATTTATTTATATATGAAATACCAAAAAAAGAAACCTTAAAAAATATGCAATTCCAATATATTGATGAAGGGGAAGAAATTGGCGAATATGATATTACAAGAATTAATCTAAATCCGATTGATTTAACAGGTATTTATCAACAAAAGGAAGTAAAATTAGGTAAAACA
>CALVKP010000059.1 GCA_944332735.1 uncultured Bacilli bacterium
TGTATCTTTATTTGTAACAACTTGACGTTTTGCAGCATCTCCAACGATGATTTCTCCTTTTTTAAATGCGACAACAGATGGTGTTGTACGATTTCCTTCTGGGTTAGCAATTACTTTTGCTTCTCCCCCTTCATATACACAAACACAACTATTTGTTGTACCTAAATCAATTCCTATTGTTTTACTCATATATAATCACCTTTCCTTTTATTCACTTACTTTTACCATACTAGGACGAAGTACTTTGTCCTTGTACATATAACCTTTTTGTAATACTTCAATGACGATACCAGGTTCAACCCCTTCTCTTGGTTCTGTTAATACAGCTTGATGAAAACTTGCATCAAATTCTTTTCCCATCGCTTCAATTTCTTTTACTTCATACTTTTCTAACACATTTACTAAATTACAGTAAATCATTTTAAAGCCAGCTAAGAACTTTGATACTTCATCTTCTAAATTATCATCATCCATATCAATTGCTCGTTCAAATGAATCGACAATTGGAAGAATTTCTTTGATGATATCTTCACTCGCATATTTCATCATCCGAGCTACTTCATCATCTTTTCTTTTTCGATAATTAATTGCTTCTGCTTTTTCTCGCATTGCCTTATCTTCTGCTTCTTTTAAAGAAGCCTCTAACTTTTTCATTCTCTCTTCTAAATCATGAACAATCTTTTTCTCTTTTCCTGGTTTCTCAGGATGATCATGATGTTTGTCATGTGGTTTTGGATGTTCATGTGGTCCATGTTCATCATGAGGATGTGGTTTATGATCCTCGTGATGAGGATGGTGTTTCTCATGATCATGATGAGGTCTTCCATCTTCATGATGGGGATGTTTCTTTTCTTCTTTTATTTCTTCTTTCACTAAAATCACTCTCCTATATGTTTTTTAATAAAATCTAACAGTCCAATGACACGATCATATTCCATTCTCTTAGGACCAATTAAAGCAATGGTTCCCTCTTCACCATCATCTGTTTCATAATTTGTTTTAATAATCGTTACATTTTGATCGAATTCATTTTCACTACCTATATAAATATTGATTCCATCTTCCTCATTTTTTTCAATACTTTGAATTAAATCTTTATCTTCAAATTTCGATAAAATTTCACGTATCTTTTCTGTATCATCAGAAAATTCAGGAAGTGAAATAAACTTACTAGCTCCTGCCATCTGCATTTTAGATTCTTGAGCAAAATCTGAAAACGCTTGATAAAAAGCATTATATAAAGCTTCATGTTGGGTCACATATTTACCAATAATTGGTTTTACTTCAAACTCAAGTTTGGCAGATACTTCATCAATTGGTGTACCAACAATCAACTTATTAATTAATTCAACTGTCTTTGTCACTTCTTCTTTAGAAATCGTCTCTGGAAGCATCATTGCTTTATGTTCCACATGTCCTTTATCAGTAATTACAATAGCCAGCAATTTTGTTGGCTCTAATGGAACCACCTCTACTTTACTAACACGATTATCCTTTGAAGATTTACCAAGTACAATGGCTGTATAATTCGTAAGTTCTGATACAATTTCCATCGATTGTTTAATCGCATCACTCAATACCAAAGAATGATTCTTAAATATTTGTTGTAATTTTAACACATCATCACCAGATAACTCTTTTGGTTTCATAATATGATCAACATAATAACGATATCCTTTCTCAGAAGGAATACGACCACTTGATGTATGTGTCTTTTCTAATAATCCTAACTCTTCTAAATATCCCATTTCATTACGAATCGTTGCACTAGAACAATTTAAACTCTTACATAACGATTTCGATGAAATTGGTTTCGCAGTTTTAATATAGTCTTCCACAATCAACTTTAATAATTTAGATTGTCTTGATGTTAGCATATCATCACCTTCTTTAATACTCTTAGTTATTGTATGCTCTTTCACATCACTTTAGCACTCCATTTTCCTAAGTGCTACAGTAAGTATAACACCCTTATTTAGCATTGTCAATAGATGAGTGCTAAAAATTGATTTTTTTTATTCCCAATAAAAAATCGCTTACGCGATTTTTCACAAAGGCTTATGCCTTTGCTAACACATATTCTTTTGTTTATTCTTTATCCGATTATAAACGGATTTCCTTTAGTTCCTGTTCCACTTGTTAGTTCGATATCAGATTTCAAATAGAAAACTGGACGCGCCCCAGCATCGTTGTCAATGTACGCAGAGCTGCGACCGAATACGCCAACGCCCTGAAGGAACACCGCACCCCAGACATAGTACGAGCGGTCATCAGACTCTGCAGAAAATGCATTCATTGTCCAATAACTTATTTCTTCATTAAAAGTTGTTAAATATGACCCACATGTTTCTTGCGGTACTTCTTGCATTGCTGCATTAAGTTGATCCGTTGCTGATGTACAGGCAATATTCGTACTTGCTCTCAGTAAATCACTGACATTCACAAGTCCTACATTTCCTGTCCACTGGTACATCTTTTCTCCTGCTATATTCTTTTGGATACTATCATTTCCACTTACATCTAGCCACTGTACACTTCCGATATGAAAGACATGGCTTTGTATTTGTGTTTTGGCTGTTCCATCTAATGTTGGATAGTATGTATCGTTTAGATATTCTTTGATACTGGAATCCTCTGTTACGGTTCCACTATACTTTCCATCTGGTGTTTGGAATGTTCCACTTACTGCTGCATAGACTCCACAGCCCCAATCTGGTCTTGTACAGTATGTATTATTTTCTGTTAAACGATGATTCCACTCATCGTATGCCATAGGCGTATAATTAGCATTCTGTGGTAATATCTCATCTCTGATGATTTTATATGTTCCATCTGACTCTTTTGCTACTATTCTCCATAATTCATTATTAAACTGTATATAGTTATTTGGTTCACTTCCACGATAGATATATCGTCCTGCTTCATATTGGTCTTCATAGAGTCCATCTCCTGAGGTTACTACTTCTACAGTCTGTCCACCGATACTTTCTCCTTCTCCTGGTTTTGGTGGTAATGGTACTCCATCATCACTTTGTTCATAAGTAAGAGTGATTTCTATTTCTTTAGACATATTTGTTTCATTAAAGTCTACACTGGCATCCCAATATACTTTTACTTGAAATGTTTTAGATTCAGTTGCAAGTAATGAATCTCCTGTTTTAATATTTTCTACGCTTACTTTAATTGATTTTGGGTCTTTGCTATTACTTTCACTAATTCCATCTATTTTAGATAGTACGGCATCCAAATCTCCTTGATTTTCTACGACCACATCATATGTCGCACTTGCTCCTGGTTGTGTTAGATTTACATCTAATGTTAATGTTGTTAAGTCTGTGATTTCTTTTTTCGTTGTAGTTGCTTGATTCATTTCTTTTTCTTCTGCACTTGTAAATAGTATCTTCCAATTAGATGTAATCTGAGCTGTTCCATTGATGTCTAATTGTTGACTTAAGATTGCATATCCAATTCCTAACATTAGAAATGCTGCGATACATATTGTACCAATTAAGAAATGTTGTGCTTTTACTTTATGACTTCTTTTCATATTTACTACTCCTTACCTTTCTTTCATCTTATCACAATTATTCGTTGATTTATATAGGTTTTCTAGGTGTTTTACACTACATATTTTTACTTTATTTGCTAAACGCAAAAAAGTTGCTTCCACTATGAAAACAACTTTTTAAATCTTTTGAAATAAATTAAATCATTAAAATAGCATGAGAAATATAGGGTACGCCTCCCGGCCCAGCCCCCGGGCCAGGGTGAACACCAGCACGGACCCCAGGGCCACGGCGGCAAAGGTCATCAAAAACGAGGGCCAGGTGCCAAAGAGCACCCCGCCGGCCAGGGCGGTGATGTTG
>CALVKP010000060.1 GCA_944332735.1 uncultured Bacilli bacterium
TTAATAAATTAGAAAACAAAAAAAATAATGATGAGATACAGGAATTGATGGAAAAACTAGATAAAAAAAATATGAAGTTAGAGCAAGAAAACTTTCTAACTGTTGATGAGGTGCAGGAAATAATCAAAAAAATAAACACAAAAATTATGAAGTTAGAGCAAGAAGCATCTCAACAAAGTCAAAAAATTAAAAAAATTGATGTTTTGGATAACTCTTTGCATCATCAGTTAGAAAATAAAACTGGAACAATTCAGGATAGAATTCATAAATTAAATGAAAATTTAGATCAATTAGAAGATAAAATAAAATTAGAAAAACAATCAAAACAACAAAAAAATAAGAAAAACGAGAATTAAATGAAATTCTCGTTTTATTAAAATATGTTTATTCTTGAACGTTTGATAGAAATTAGATATAATAAATTTGAGGTTAGAGTATGGAAACAGATTTATATCAATATGAACATGAATTGTGGAATCAAGGAGTTGAATATGTTGGGGGAGTCGATGAAGTCGGAAGAGGACCATTAATTGGACCAGTTGTTACTGCTTGTGTGGTATTACCTCATGATTTTATATTACCGGGATTAACCGATTCGAAAAAATTATCAGAAAAAAAACGTGACCAGTTTTATGATTATATTATGGAGCATGCAATTGCTGTAGAAATTGGTATGGATTCTCCAGAGAGAATTGATGAGATTAATATTTATCAAGCTTCAAAGGAAGCGATGATAAAAGCAATTAATCAAGTGAAAGAAAAAATACCTTTACAATATGTACTTACTGATGCGATGCCGATAGAATTAGATATTCCGGTGTTATCTATTATTAAGGGAGATGCGAAAAGTATTACGATTGCTGCTGCAAGTGTTGTTGCGAAAGTAACAAGAGATCGTATGATGATAGAATTAGATCAAAAATATCCACAGTATGGATTTAAAAATCATAAGGGATACCCTACAAAGAAGCATTTAGAGGCACTTAAAACTTATGGATTAATAGAAGGGTATCGTAAGACTTATGGACCAGTAAAAGCGTTACTAGAGGAGGAAAAAGTATGAATCAAAACCCATGGCAGAAAGATTATATTGGAAGAAGAGATCCAAAAATAATACGCGAAGAAAATGCGACACGTAACTTTGAAAGACAAATACAAAGAATTCATCAACAACCAGCACCAGAACCAAAGCCAGTCAATTATATCGAAGAAGAATTAAAAAAACGTCAAAGAGATATGAATATTTTAAGAAATAATCCAATGAATAGAAAGAATAAACCTTTTTAAGATGGAAGTAAAAACAATCGTTACTGGTGTATTAGAAGAAAATTGTTATTTGTTAATATCAGGTAAAGAGGCTATCATTGTAGATCCAGGTGATCATTTTGAAATCATAAAAAAAGCATATC
Source organism: uncultured Bacilli bacterium (assembly GCA_944332735.1). Classification (GTDB taxonomy): domain Bacteria; phylum Bacillota_I; class Bacilli_A; order RF39; family UBA660; genus UMGS2016. Next base: position 1,410 of record CALVKP010000060.1, read on the forward strand.
AAAACTATCACATATTAGCTATTTTAATTACCCATCATCATTTCGATCATATTGGTGCATTACAACAAGTAAAAGAAGATACCCATGCCCAAGTATTAGAATACCCTCATTTAGAAGAAAAACAATATCAAATAGGACCATTTACTTTTGAAGTGATATTTACAAAAGGTCATTCTAAAGACTCTGTTACCTATTATTTTAAAGAACATAATTGTATGTTTGTAGGAGATTTTATATTCCAAAATAGTATTGGTCGTATGGACTTAGAAGGTGGTAATGAAGAAGAAATGATCCAAAGTATTGAACGAATTAAAACATATCCATCTAATACGATATTATATCCAGGTCATGGATTATCAACTACATTACAAGAAGAAAAAGAACATAATATTTTTTTACACTAAAATAAGGAGGAAATATGAAAGCATATATAGATATTGAAAATGCTCATATGAACGATGTAGTTACATATGAATGTCCAATTTTAGAATTTGATGAGAAAAAGGAAATAAAATTTAATATCAGTCATTTAAAGGATAGTGAAGTAAAAACACTCATGAATGCGATATCCAAAGAACCAGAGTTCAGTTATATTGATATAGAACTATTTTTTATTGATGATGATGAAAGACCATATTTTGGTCCAGATTATGATTTTTATATTGTAGATTCCATACTAGTTGGTAAATATATAAGGTAAATAAAAAGCGTAAATTACGCTTTTCTTTTCTTATATGCATCACACATTGTTGCTTCTTTCTCTTGTTTTTCTTGACAATGACATATTTTTATTTCTTCTTTTTGACACATATCATTTTTTAAATCACAATAATGACAATCATGAACATTACAAATAATCTTTTGTTTAGACATTTTATCACCTCTGTTATAGTATGAACAAAAAATAAAAAAAGCATGCAAGATGCAGGAATATTCAATTTCAATGTGGTATATAAATAGTAGAGAAGTTGACAAATACGTATGTATTTGATATAACTTAGTCTTAGAAAAGGTGGAAGAATATGCAGAAAAAAAACTTAGTCATTGTGGAATCTCCAAGTAAATCAAAAACGATTGAAAAATATTTAGGAAATGATTATCAAGTTGTCTCTAGTAAAGGACATGTAAGAGATCTTGCAACTTCTGGTAAATATGGATTAGGAGTTGATATTGAAGATCATTTTAAACCAAATTATATTACAATTAAAGGTAAGAAAAAAGTGATTGATGAGTTAAAGAAAGATTGTAAGAATGCGAAATTTGTATATCTTGCAACCGACCCGGACCGTGAAGGAGAAGCGATTAGTTGGCACTTATATGATGTATTAGGATTAAAACCAGAACAATATGATCGTATTGTCTTTCATGAAATTACAAAACCAGCGATATTAGAAGCATTAAAACATCCTCGTAAAATTGACCAAGATTTAGTAAACAGTCAAGAAACAAGAAGAATATTAGATCGTATTATTGGATTCCGTTTATCTAAATTTATTCAATCAAAAACAAGTGGTTCTTCTGCTGGAAGAGTACAAAGTGTTGCTTTAAAATTAATTGTCGATCGTGAACGTGAAATAGAAAACTTTCAAAAAGAAGAATACTGGACAATTACTGCTTCTTTTGATGGCTTTGATGCTGACTTATTTGAATATGATCATAAAGAAATAGAAATTAAAAACGAACAAGAAGCAGATCATATTTTAGAACAATTAAAGCCAACCTTTCAAATTGAAAGTATTGAAAAGAAGAAAAAAAGTAAAAAGTCAAAACCTCCATTTATTACTAGTACCTTACAACAAGATGCTTCTAATAAATTAGGATTTACTGCGAAAAAGACAATGAGTATTGCGCAAAAGTTATATGAGGGAATTGACCTTGGTAGTGAAACAGTGGGTCTTATTAGTTATATGCGTACAGATTCTATCCGCCTTAGTGATGAATTTGTAAAAAGTGCTTATGGGTATATTAAAGCTACATATGGAGAAGAATATATTGGTACTGTAAAACACACAAGAAAAAAAGAAAATGTTCAAGATGCTCACGAAGCAATTCGTCCAACTAGTGTAAATCGTACACCAGAAAGTGTAAAACAATATTTAACCAATGATGAATATAAACTATATCGTATGATTTATTATCGTGCACTAGCATCTCTTATGAAAGATGCGAAAACAGAAAATACAACGGTAATTTTAGATAATGAAAATTATCAATTCAAAGCAACAGGACAGACGATTATCTTTGATGGATACTTACATATTTATCAAGATTATGAAGATACAAAAGAAACAGTACTTCCTGAATTTGATAAGAAAAAAGAACCAACTCTTGAATCAAAAGATATTGTAAAAGAACAACACTTTACAAAACCAAAACCACGTTATACAGAAGCCAAATTAATTAAAGAAATGGAAGAGTTGGGAATTGGTAGACCTAGTACTTATGCAACGATTCTAGATAATATTAAAACGCGTGGTTATGTGATCATGCAAGAAAAAAAATTTGTTCCAACTGAAATTGGAATAGAAGTAACAGATAAATTATAACAGAGTTTTTCTCATTTAATTAATGTAAAATATACTGCGAAAATGGAAGGAGACTTAGATAAAATTGCAGATGGTAAAAAAGTTTGGTATCAGACATTAGATAAATTTTATAAAGAATTTGAACCATCTTTAAAAGAAGCTTTTGAAACAGTTATGAAAAAAGAACCAGAAAAAACAGGAGAAAAATGTCCGAATTGTGGCAGTGATTTAGTCATACGTAAAGGACGATATGGACAATTTGTCGCATGTAGTAATTATCCAACATGTAAATATATTAAACAAGAAAAGAAAGAAGAAATTGAAATTTGCAATTGTCCAAATTGTGATGGAAAGATTATTGAAAAGAAAAGTCGCAAAGGAAAATTATTCTATGGTTGTAACAATTATCCTAAATGTAAAACAGCATTCTGGGATAAACCAATTGGAGAGAAATGTCCACAATGTGGTGAAATGTTAGTTGAGACAAAGAAAAAAGTGATTAAGTGTAGTGCTTGTGACTATGTAAAATAATATATAAAAACATTCGTCATCAGGAAAGATGTGTATTTAAGGTGAAAATACGAATACTGCTGATGATTTACAGTAGGAAATAAAAGAGAATCCATATACCATCATTTAATTTAGGAAATAGTGGGAAAACCACTATTTTTGTTTTCAAACAATCAAAAATATAATATAATCGTAGTAGGGGGAAATTATATGGATGTAAGAATGTGGGTTATGGAAAACTTTAGTGATGAAAAGTTTCAAGTGATGGATGATGTGGAATTATTTGAAACATTATGTAATATTGCAACGGGAACTCATAATTATTTTGAATATTGTGATGTAACAGATTTAGATAAGTTTATCGAATTAAAGATTGTTGGTTTAGAACTAGAAAAATTATGGCAATTGTCAGGAAAGTTAGAATATGTTTTTTGTTATTATTTATCTTTTTTACCAGCCGTGTTTAAAACAGAACATATTCATGCGAATTTGACACTTGATAAACCAATTCCATTTGTAGAAAATTTTGATCAGTTTATAGAACAATTTGATTTATCAAATGAGGAATTGGTGCGTCATATGACATCTTTTCGTTTAGCACTTTTGAAACATGAATTACGCAATCAGTTTGTACTTCGATATAATGAAGAATGTAAGAAAGAAGGGTATCAAGATTTTCTTTCTTTAGAACCACCATTAATACAAAAAAGTGTTATGAGTGAACAAGAAATGGTTTCGGTATATGATATATATTATGGAGTAAGAGAAGATGATTCAGCTCTTCATTATCCAATTATTTTAAAAAATGAGAATCGATATATATATCAAGATCAACAAGTATTGAAAGAGTTTTATGATATTCCAAATTTAAATAAATATTTAGTAGAATTATTTCCAGATGCTTTTTCTAAAACAAAAATAATTCCATATCAAGATTATGATGATAAAAGAGAAGAAGATTATGTTCACATTAGACCACTTATGGATACTGTAACAGATGCTAGAAAATGGATTGAAAATGATACAGAAATGGATTGGAATGAAAAATGGAGTTATCTTGTTCAAATTCAAAATTTCTTATCAAAAATAAATCAGGAAGATATGATTATGGTAAATGATTTATTAATGTTTACAGATTTGTTTGCTTTGTGTTATGAATATATGTATGGGATATGTGTTGATTTTGATTTTGAACAAAAGAAGATGCATTTGACTGTTAAAAATTAAAAGTGCTTGGCACTTTTTTCTTTGTTTTATAGAAAAGTAAGAAAAAAACGTGTTATAATATCTATGTTGTAAAAAGAAAGGACGATTGGATGAAAACGCTATATAAAGATCAAGTAAAACATGTTGCGAAATTAGC
>CALVKP010000061.1 GCA_944332735.1 uncultured Bacilli bacterium
AAATAAGCATTTGCCAATGATCATTATATAAGATTGAATTTACAGTTGTTTATTCTTGTATAAATATTGTGACATACTAAATTGTACAGTTATATTTTAAATATCAATTTACTTTTGCATTTGAATAGATTCTAAAATTCATAAATTTTCTCTTCCCTTTTTATTTTATTTATGATATACTATTGAAGTAATTTAAAGACGGGCTGTTAGCTCAGTTGGTAGAGCAACTGACTCTTAATCAGTGGGTCTAGGGTTCGAATCCCTAACAGCCCACCACTTGAAATGAAAGAATTGTATCTTACAATTCTTTTTTTTATAGAAACAAACGTGATATAATACATTTGAGGTGTAGATATGAAATTAATATCATGGAATGTAGCTGGACTTAGAGCTTGTTATAAAAAGGGATTTATGGAATTTGTTGAAAGAGAAAATGCCGATATTATCTGTTTACAAGAAACAAAAGTGTTAGAAGAACAACTTCCCTTTCATTTAGAACAGTATCATATGTATTTAAACCCAGCTGAAAGAAAAGGATATTCAGGTACAATGATTTTAAGCAAAGAAAAACCATTGGATGTCTTTTATGGAATGGATATTGAAAAACATGATCATGAAGGTCGTATGATTACTTTAAAATATCCAGAATTTTATTTAGTAACAGTATATACTCCTAATGCCAAAGCTGGGTTAGAACGATTAGATTATCGTATGGAATGGGAAGATGATTTTAAAGAGTATTTAAAAAGTTTAGAAAAGACAAAACCAGTGATCTGCTGTGGAGATTTCAATGTAGCGCATGAGGAAATAGATATTAAAAATGCCAAAGCAAATATAGGAAATGCCGGTTTTACTTATGAAGAACGAGAAAAGTTTACCAATTTATTAAATGCTGGTTTTATCGATACCTATCGTTATTTATATCCTAATCAAGAAGGAATGTATTCTTGGTGGAGTTATATGAGAAATGCAAGAGCAAATAATGCGGGATGGAGAATTGATTACTTTATTATGTCAAAAGATTATATTTCTCATTTAGAAGATGCAATGATTTATACAGATGTTTATGGAAGTGATCATTGTCCAATTGGAATTTTATTAAAAAAATAATATCACACAACTGAATCATATCAGTAAAAGTGATATTATTTTTTTATATTATAAATTTTCAGATGAATTATTTTCTTCTTTTTTGCCAAAAACAATCTCTGGTTTTGATAATAATGCTTCTTTTTCTTGTTCTATTCTATCTTTTAATTGTGATAGCAAAGTATAATATTTTTCGTGATAAATCCCACCATCTAATATTTGATTATCGTTTGTATAAATCAATAATTGATATCCTCTATTCGTCTCTTTTAATACCATATCACGAATTGTATCAATTTTTATTCTCTGATTAATACATTTATTTTTAGAAATATGATATTGATAAGAAAAAATATGTAAATAAGAAATACTATCTAAATAAATAAACTGATAACTCTTTTTAAATGTATTTACAAAGTCATATTGAACCTTAGCATTCTTACTTTGTTCACGCATGTTTTTAATATTTGTTTTTACATGATAACGTTTTAGATAATGATTATCTACTCCGTGTTCAATGATTGCAAAGAAAATAATAATAGACCATACAATAAGGAAAATAAGCATGAAATGTTGATCCGTTAATATAACTTCTTGACCAGTCATCATTTCATAAATCTTTATAAATGGCTGGGCTAAAGATTGCGATACATAGGAAATATCTGTTGGTTTATATATTTGATGAAATAAGCGACTAAATAAGTTAAAAAAATAAGCATCTGTAAAAAATAGTAAAAAGAGAGTTGCATATCTTTTACTTACTAAATCAACTAGAACAAAAAAAACAAGAAATTGAATTATAATTTGTATTGTTTCCATATGATCACCTTACTAATTTTATTATAACAATATTTTAACAAGAAAAAAAGCATTTCTATAAAGAAATACTTATTTTAATTTCGTCTTCATTCCTTTTAATCCCTTTACACCTTTTACACCATCAAAATGGGTTAAAATATTTGTATCAAAAGATGTTACTTTTTTCTTCTTTTTACGATAATCTTTAATTGCTAATGTAATCATATCATCTAATAATTCAGTATATGATTTACCAGTTGGTTCCCATAAATAGAAAGACAAACTTCCAGGAATGGTATTTGGTTCATTCACATATACTTTTTCGTTTTTCTTATCAATTAAGAAATCGATACGACATAAGCCACTTAAGTTTAATGCACGGAATGTTTCAATAGAGATTCTTTTTACTTCTTCTTGTAATTTTTCACTAATACGTGCAGGAATAATACGATCAGCACTTGCCATACCTTTACTTCCACCACTGACTTTTTTAGTTCCTTTACCATTTCCTAAATATTTATCTTTATAAGTAAGGAACTCATCTGTACTCATTACTTCTTCAATCGCACTCAATGATTGATATTCATAATCACCAAGTACACTTTCATTTACTTCAACTAAATTTTCAACTGCTTTTTCTACAACAATTTTCGTATCATATTCCATTGCTTCACGAATTGCTTCATCTAATTTTGATTCATCTTTTACAAAGACAATTCCGACACTACTTCCTAATGTTGCTGGTTTTACAATCACAGGAAAACCTAACTTTTCAATATTTTTAGTAATACGTTCTTTATTTTCTTGATATTCTGTATCATAAAACCAAGTATAATTGACAATTGGTAAATCTGCGGCATCTAATACTTGTTTCATAACAACTTTATCTTGTCCCATCGCAGCACCTAATACATGACTTCCTACATATGGAATTCCTACTGTATCTAAATAACCTGCTAAAGTACCATCTTCCGCATTATTACCATGTACAATTGGAAATGCAATATCAAGTTCGGCAATATTTCTTTTAAAGAAACCTAAAGATTGTAAATAAAATTTACCTTTTTTATTATATAAAACAACAGGTTTCGCATAACGTTTTAAATCTTCAAAATCTTGATATAAAGATATATCAGCTAACAATTTACCTGTATACCATTGTCTATCTTTATCAATATAGATAGGAATGACTTCGTATTTATCACGATTCATATTTTCAATTGCTTGAATTGCTGAGATAATACTTACCTCATGTTCTACAGTAGCTCCTCCAAAAATGACTCCAACTTTAATTTTCATTTTAACACTTCTTTCTATTTCTCATTATATTGATCTGGTAAATCATTTTCAAACAATGCATAAAGATCTTTTCCAGATTCTTTCATTTGTTGTAATAATTGATATGCGATTACAACATTATTAATAATATGAACTTTTTTCTCAGGATAATCTTCTAATTGTAATCCTTCTTGAATTGGTTTGGTTTGGTGTTCCCCTACTAAAATAACCTCATCACATACCTGTGCGATTTGACGCCCTAATTCTAAGTTTAACTCATATTCACGATTTCCTAATTCAATCATACCTGGTGTTACAATCACTCTTTTACCTGGCATTAATTTTAACATATCAAGCGCAGCCTTAGCTCCTACTGGATTTGAATTATAATCATCACGAATTAAATTTATATTTCCCATCTTTTTTAATTCTAGACGATGGGCAATCGGTTTTACTTTTTTTACACCAACAATTAATTTTTCCTTTGAAATTCCAAATGCTTCACCAAGTGCTAAAGCACCTAAAATATTATACACATTATTTTTACCAAGTAAACAAGTTTCAAAGTGATATGTATTTTTATCTCCCTTAAAATGACAATCAAAACTTGTACCACGGTAATCAAATTTTAAATTGGTTGCTCGAACATCTGCATCTTCCGCATCAATTCCAATCCAAATAACACGACATTTATTTTTTAAATGATAAGAAACTTGTAATTCGTCATCACGGTTTAAAACAGCAATTCCATCGCTTGGAAGTGACTCGATTAATTCAAACTTTCCTTTTTGAATATTTTCTTGACTACCAAAAGATTCTAAATGAGCAGTTCCAATTTTCGTTAAAATACCATATTGTGGTTTCACAAAATCACAGATTTTCTTAATATCACCACGTTGAAAAGCTCCCATCTCGGCAACAAATATATCATTAAATTTATCTAAATAATTATTGACCGTTAAAATCATTCCATAAGTCGTATTGTAATTTTTAGGAGTTGTACTAGAAATAAATTCAACATTTAAAATATCATTTAAAATATTTTTACAACTTGTCTTACCATAACTACCAGTAATTCCAATTTTTTTAAGATTTGGCATCCCTTTTAATTTCTTTTTTGCTTTTCTTTTATAATACAAGAATACTTGATGTTCAATAGGAATATTTATAATATTGGCTACCATAACAACAAAGTAATTTACATAAACTAATGCTCCCATCATGAAATAATAAATTCCTAAGTACTCTTCCATATAACCTAGATAAAAACCAATAAATGGAATAAAGTAAATAATGGTTATCGTTAGTAATAAGCGTTTTACACGGGAAGTAATCGCTAATTTAATTTTTACTTGTTCTTTTTTTGTAGAACGATAGTTTTGATATAAAACAACAAGATAAAAAAGAGCAAATAAAGTCATACAAATCTTAGCTGGCATTCCTACAAATACAGCAAATATCACAAAAAACATATCTACTGTTAAAAATACTTTCGTAGGATTTTTCATTAACCATTTTAAATATCTATGATTTTCATCATAAAAGTTTAATTGTAACATATGAATACTTTTTAATGATACAAAATACATATACATAAAAAATGGAATAAATGATAATATAAATAATACATTCATAACTACTTCTCACTTCCTAAAAAATTTTTAATAATACGTACCGTTCTTCCTAAATCTTCTAAATAAGCATAATGTGTACATCCTTCATATTCTATCACTGCAGCATCCGGTAATAATGATTCTAATATATAGGCATCTTCCAACGGAACTGCTTCATCATTGGTTCCCCAAATAATAATTGCAGGACATTGAATTTTTTTAATATCTTCTTTAATATCACAATTCACATGATTTACTAAAATTTGTCTCATAATCGGACTGGCATTACGATAGTCACTACTTCCAATATGTTTTTTCGCATATTCTTCAAACTGATTTAAAATTGGTACTTTTTTTAACGATTTTAACAGTTTCATTTTCATAGTTTCCTTTTTAATCTTTTTTTGAAATGGACTTCCAAATAAAACTAATTTTTCAACAGGATAACGACTTGCATATAATAAGCTAAGTTTTCCCCCAAATGAATGTCCAATTAAAATCGGGTTTTTTATTTTTAATTCATCTAGTAACTGTTTTAACATTTCAATAAAATCATCCAATTGCCATGCATTTTTTGGCTCTTCAGACATACCATGTCCTGGTAAATCGATGATTGTAACTAAATAATCTTTCTGTAAGGAATCTCCAATTGGTTTCATCATTTCAATATTTTGTCCCCAACCATGTAATAACACAACATCTTTTCCTTGTGGATTTCCATACGTAACACTATGAATGTGAATTCCCTTTATTTTATCCATACTATTATTCACCAAATTAATTATACCATGATTTATGAATTACACGCAATTATTCCACAAAAAAAGTGATTTAAATTAGGAATATCACTTTTCTTTTACTCTCCATCTATGTAATTGATATAATATAACAAAGCAAACTAAAGAAATTAAGAATAATACATCTAATATAATCATTCGATATCTAACTATTAATGGAAGTAAAAGGATTGATGTAAGATTTAAGAAAATGTGAAATAAAATCGGTGCTGTTAAAGACTTCTCTTTTTCTAAGGCATCTAATACCAAGAAACTTGTAACAATCGCTGTTAAAAAACTATAAATTGTAACATGACATAATGTAAAAATCACAGTAATAAATAGAATTGCACGCATTGGTTTCATCCATTTTTTTGCTTCTTGATACAAAAACCCACGAAATAATAACTCTTCTAAAATAGGGCCAATAAAAGCAGTACTAAATACCCTTCCTACATAATACCAATCATAAGATACTTCCATTTGGTGTAATGTTGCTGGAATTGGAATCATTCTTTCTAACTTTAAAAAGAAAATATTTATAACAAAAGATGTTACAATTCCAAATAATACATAATATAATATTTTATTTTTTCTTAATTGAAAACGATTGATCTTTTCACTCTTATATTTTTTTAAAAAGATTGGTAAGAATACAAAAAATGAACAAAGTGTAGATGGAAATAAAATTGTTTTCATACGATCTTGTAATTCAAACTCTGTAAATGAAATTGGTTTGATCCACCCAACTATCAAAAATAATATTAACATGATAAGTAATTGACCAAGTCCAAATAAAATTGGCCATCCTATTATTTTAAAAATTGATTGTATTTTACTTTCTTTTTTCATAATATCTCACATCCCTACATGATTGTATTTTTACTGATAGCTTCTATTTACATTATACTACAAAAGTTTTATCATACAATACAAAAACGGGATTTATTGCTTTAGATATACTCTATCCATTCATATTTTCTCATTAATTTTTTTATATTTTCTTCTTCGGTTACCACTATGACATAATTAATTTTAATATCATGTAATTCTCTATACCATGCCTCTTTTCTCATGTTTTTTATATGATAAGTAGCAATCATTTGATCTTTTAAAGTTTCTCTTTCAAGCACAGAATACCAATATAAACCATCAGAAATTTTTAAAATTTGAAAACAATCTTTCGGTAAATAAACTTCTATATCTTGTAAAGTCCAGTTCCCTCTCGTTAAATCAATTTCATAACTTCGTTCATATGGCTGTTTCTTTAAAATATTTACTACCGTTTCATCAGCATTAAAATCTTTTAAACTTACATAGCATAACATCAAAAGACATAACAAAAAAAATAATGAAGGAGCATGTCTCATATGATCACCTCATTATTTTTAAATTGTTCTATTTATTATTTTTTATACTACAAATTGCTTAAAGACTTTTTCCTTTTTCATTTTCTTCCATACTTGCAAATAAGTCATCAATATTTACTCTAGCTTCTTCAAGCGCTTTTTTCTGAGCATCAATTTTTTGTTGTTCAAATGATTTCAATTCGTTTCCAAAATCATCAATTTTTTGTTGTCTATCTTCATCGGCTTTTCTCTTAATTTCATCTACATCAGATACCATTGTTTGGTAATTTGCACTAAATTCATTAATTTGATTATCTAAATTTTGTAATTTTTCTGCAACTTTACTAAGTTCTTTTTCTTTTTCTTCAATTTGAGCTTTATTTTTCTTTTCAGCATATCCTTCATCTAATTGATGAAGACGTTCTGTCTTTTCTCTTTCATCAGAAATCTTACTTAATTCATTTTGTACCATTGGCATCTTTTTAATTTCATCTAAATAATCAAGACCATTTCTTAATGAATTAATCTCCCACTCTAAATGTGTCTTTTGTGTTCCTAATTCACGTGCTTCCTTTTTAATATCTGCAACAGTTGACATCATAGTATCTTTTGCTTCTTTTTTCTGCGTTTGAAGTGTTTCTTTCGCTTTTGCTTCTGCTAATTGTCTTTGTAAATTTGCAATAATTTCATCTTTTTCTTGATTTGATTTTTTTAACTCATCAATTTGTTTCTTTTGACGTGTAAAAATAGTTTGCGTCTGTTTATCTATTACAAATTGTGGAGTCACATTTACTTTTTCAGTTGCTTTCTTTTCTTGATAAGGTTCCACCAAAGTTACTTTTGCTTCTTCTTGCGTTGTTTCTTTTTTCTCACCTTGAATATGAAACATTTTATTTTTTTCATTTTCAAAGAAAGCAATTAAATCATCTTTATTATATTTTACTGCTTCTTTGAATGATTCATTTTTCAATTGTTCTAATATAGAATCTATTTTATTAGAAGCCATTTCTGGATTTAAATGAGATAATCCACTTGTTCTTTCAAATAATTCTTTATATTTTAAATAAATTGCTTTATTATTTAATTCAGCTTCTGCTTTTGCAATGCTACTACTCATTTGTTCTTTTTGTGCATCATCCATTACCATAGAACAAGCTGGATATAATTTTTGAACCAAACTTAACATATCTTGTTCTTTTTTCATATCGTGTTCTTGGTCATCACCAATACTTGCGTGAAGTTTATTTAATTCTGTCTCAACAACAGCTACATTTTCTTGGATATATTTACTATATTGTTCTTTCATTTCATTATATTGCGTATTTATACGTTCAATACGGTCTCCAATTGTCTTCTTAACTTCATCACTACATCCATTAATAGATTGCATTAATTCAGTTGCATCTTCATAATACTTTTGCATTTCCTCTAAAGTAGTATGTTGAATTTTAATTCCCATATTTGTAATTTTGATACAATATCTACTAACTGTATTAATTTTGCTAATG
>CALVKP010000062.1 GCA_944332735.1 uncultured Bacilli bacterium
TATTCGCGGTACCACCTTAATTTATAGATACACTATACACTTAAAACTATAACGCGTTACCGTTCTTACTTTGCATAAGAAGCATAGAAAAGTGATCTTAGTGATATCTATTTATCTATTTCCACCAACCATAGACTCTCTATAAAATATGAATATCACTACGTCTTTTCATCAACTGCTTTTTTATATGTTACTAATATACCATATTTTATTTTTCATGACAAGTATTATTCATATGATTTACTTTTATATGTATATATTTTCATAAATTCTTTTTTACTTTCTTCTTCCGTAAAAATTGTATCACAAAATTCTTGTGCTTTTTCTAATTGTAATTTTAAATAATGTTCTATTGGCATATCATAATGGTTCATAAGTGCTTCAAAATAATCCTCTTTTATACTTTTTGGCATATGTTTCGCATAATCAATCATATGTAATAGACAATCTAAATAACTATAGATAATTTCATATTGATAAGTACTAGCGAAAATACGAAACTCTACCGTCTTCTTCTCATAAGTATTATCTAATTCATTTTGATAAATCATAGACTGATAATACGGTAATAAACTAATCGCATTTCTTTTAGAAATATTACGAATCATCTGTGTTAAAAACACAGGTAAAATTTGTGCTTTACTTAAATTCATCTTCTGTCTTTCTGTTAATGACTGACTTAAAGGCTTTGCATAATCTAAAATACTTTTTCTAAACGCACGATATTCTCCTGTCGCATAACGAAACAAAACATCTTCATAATAACACCATAATAAGATTAAATTTTGTAAATAAGTGACATGATCTTCAAATATTTGCTTGCCTATATGAAAATGTATCGCACACTGATTATTTATTTCCGTATTTTGTTTTAACATATTTAATACTATCTTTAATTCCTCTAACCATTTTGTTCTAACATCCATAATTGGAGAATTCACTTCAAATCCCATCTTCTGTTTATCAATATAATCACAAGTACTTTCTCTTTTTATCATCCAAGAAGGATGTAAGTAATATTGATTTTTTAATTGTTTAAAAGCATCTTCTAATTGTTCTTTGTCATCCGTAACAAATTCTATTTCAATTCCGTAGGTATCTGTTTTTTGTAACTTTAAACTTCTCATCTTTTTTTCACTTTCTGTTTCTCATATATTTCATTTTCTAGATTCGCAAACATCATCATCATTTGATATTCATTCTTCGTTAATTCTTTTTTCTCTTGATACCATTTTTTATATTTTGTTTGCTCACTCCAAAACCAACGACGCATTAAAACACCATCTGTAAAACGACTATCATCTGTTAACATTTCTTTTTGTTCTAGAAACTCTTCTACTCTTCTTTCATAAACATTTAATTTTTCAAAATGGTCATATAAAAAATTATCTAATTCAGCAATTAACATCACATTATCCATCTGTTTGCAAGATAATTGCTTATTCTCTTTACGCCAGTGATATATCTTATATAATTGATTAGAATACCATCTACCCGCTTGTTTTCCATCTTCAAATACATATGAATCATCTTGCGTAATCTTTCTTTTATATTTCATACATAACTTCATATAACTATCTCGATATACTTTTAAATTCTCATATTTCATACCAACACCCCTGTTTGATTTGGTATTATAGCACAAAGAAAAAACAAGCGCAAACTTGTTTTAGAATTCCTTTAAAAGCCAATCAATGATTTCTTGATCAAAACCATATAACTCATGTTTTCCACTTTCTATTGTCGTAAGTAGAGATGCATGTTTTTGACAAAATACTTGAATCACTTGATAATCAACCGTTGTATCCATTTTACCATGTATTATATGAATATTTTGATAGAAAGATGCCATTACTTTTGCTTCCGCTTCTTTTAATGTGTGATAAATTTCTTTTGTTAATTTCATATGTTTATATAAAAAAATAGAATCATGTGTTTCGTAAAACTGTTCTGATACTCCTGTTTTCTTTTCGACAATACTACAAAAATTTACTGCTGGACACATCAAGTAAGTACTTTCTATCTGAGAATGTTTTAATAATTCATTTAAAACCACAAAGCCACCAAAACTGCACCCAAACAAAGATACTTTCGCATATTGTTTCGCATAATCAATCACTTTTTCTAAATCACTTAGACACTGTTCAAACGGAAAATCAGAAAATATTCTCTCATCTTCTCCATGACCTGGAAAATCAAAAGCAATGATTCCAATTTGATTTTGATACAATGGTTCATAAAACCTAGCCATCCAATTTTTATTTGCCCCTAAGCCATGACAATAAACAATAACTTTTTTTACATTCTCTGGAATTACTGTTAGAGCATGAATATTTCCTATCAAAATAGATTTCACACGATCATCACAAAGCATTTGTTCTACTAATTTCTCATTCATTTTTAATTTTCCTTTTTATTCGCTTTCTTTTTATAAAACCAAATCACAAATCCAACAAAAATAATGACTAATAAAATAAGTACAACATGTGAAACATTATCGATAATTCCTAAAATCTCATCTTTCTTATCTCCCGCAAAAGCACCTACACAAACCAGTAGTGTATTCCATATCGCACTACCAATCGTTGTATATAAGAAAAACTTAGGAAGGGGCATATCACTCATACCGGCAGGAATAGAAATCAAACTACGAACAATTGGCACACAACGACAAAACAATACCGTAATTGAACCTTTGGTATCAAACCATTTATCAGCAGCTTCAATATCTTTTGGTTTGACACGTAGTAATTTTCCATACTTACTTGAGACAATTTTAATTAAATGCTCTTTATTTAATAACTTACCAATTCCATATAATATAAACGCCCCTAATAAAGAACCAATCGTAGCAGCTATAATGACCCCTACGACAGTCATATTACTATTATGTGTCATAAATCCTCCAAAAGTTAAAATTAACTCACTTGGAATCGGAGGAAATACATTTTCAATCATAATTAAAAAGAATATACCAAAATATCCAAAATGATTCATAATATCTATCATTATTTGTTCCATATCTAACTCCTTTATTTTTATGTACTGATATCAGTCTAACATAAAAAAGAACAAAAATAAATCTATTTTCGTCCTTTTTTAATCAAACTTTCTTTTTATTTTATTTTCTGTTAATGAAGCTTTTCCAATCACTTGATCTCCAAATTTCTTTTTTATTTCATCCACAACAAAATCAAGTTTCTCATTTTCTTTTTTTTCTTCAAAATCTTCAAATAAAGATGCTTGATAAGATACATGATCTGTTAATTGATCTAAGCGAATTCCAATTAAACGAATCGGATCTCTTTTCCATCCTTCTAAAAATAATTCTTTACTAACTTCAAAAATTTCAGAAGTAGAACAAGTAGGATTATCTAGTTTTCTCTGATGGGTATAACTTTTAAAAAACTTATCTTTAAATATCACCGCAACAACACTTGCATATTTATGTTTCTTTCTTAAAGAAAGAGAAACATTTTCACTAATTGCATGTAAGATTGGAAATATCTCATCTGTATGACTCATATCTCTTGGTAATGTCGTGGTATTACTAATTCCTTTTCGTTCTGTTTGTTCTGATATGACTTCTGAATCATCAATTCCATTTGCCCACTCCACCATTTTAACAGCACTATTTTTAAAATATTTATATAAATAAGCTGTATCAGCATGCGCTAAATCAGAAATGGTATGTATATTTAAATGGTGCAATTTCGCACTCGTCTGTTTTCCAATTCCAAATAAATCATCAATGGGAAGAGGAAACATTTTCTCTTTTATCTCATGTTTATATAACGTATGTATTTTATATGGTTTAGAAAAATCAGAAGCCATTTTCGCACATAACTTAGAATTCGCAATTCCAATATTAACAGTAAAACCTAAAGTATCTAGTATTTCTTTTTGAATTTTTTTCGCAAATTCATAAGGATCTCCATATAACTTCTGTACTTTTCCATAATCTAAATAACATTCATCAATACTTGCAACTTCAATATCTGGTGAATACCTACTAAGAAGTTCAAACAAAGCATTAGAATTTTGTTGATACCATTTATAGTTTGGAGGATAAAACCTGATAGCAGGACACTTCTTACGTGCCATATAAAGAGTTTCGCCTGTTACAACACCACACTTCTTTGCTTTAGGAGACTTTGCTAAAACAATCCCTCTTCGTGATTTCTCATCTCCTCCAATTGCTGCATAAGAATCTCTAATATCGTATTGATACCCTTTATTTAATAAATCTAAGGCAGTCCAAGATAGAAAAGCATTATTTACATCAATATGAAATATAATTCTTTCCATAGACATCACCTAAATTTATTATAACACGAACATTTGTTTATGGGAAGAAAAATGAACTTATTTCTTATTTTCACATACTCTATACTAGGTGATACTTATGCATAATGGTAATTTCTTCTGTGGTAGAGGTAAATGGTGGATTTGTTGTTTTTGTACTTTTACCCTACTAATCTATCAAGTATTTTTAACTTTCTTTTTAATTACAAGGTTTAATTTATTCATGTTATTTCTATTTTTAGTTCTGTTCTTGTTCTCTATTTTCCGTATTATATGGTGATATCAGCATTTCTGTTTTATACATCATATCGATCATATTACTGACTCTTTGACACATGACATATTCTAAATCATCCCATTCTATTTTATCAGGAAGAGCTAATAAAATAAACAGTAATAACCTCTCTTCTTCTAAAAGTGGATAAGCCCTTTCATATCTTTTTAATAATTCATCAAATTCAAATTCTAAACCATGTTTCTTATAAAATTTATAGAAATCAAAGATAGGAATTCCAAACTTTGCTTTATCCCAACTTGTTAAATATGCTTTTTGATTACGAATAAAATGCGATAATTCGATATGATTATGAAGTACCACCATTCTCTGTTTCCTCTTATCTTGAATCATTTCATACCACTTTTCTAAAGCATGTTTAGAAAAATTTAAAGCATTATATACTAATGTAATATTACGAGCTAATAAATACTCACTTGGACTCATCACAATATGACTTTCAATCATACTCATCATATCATCATAATAAGTTTTTAAATAAAAGATATTATTACTAATATCTTCATATAATTCTTTATAATCACTAATATCTACTTCTTTATAATGGGTTGTTTTATGATGTAATAGTGCCATTAAATCAATTAAATCTTCTGCTTTTTGTTCTCTAGGCATAGAGATATCTACTTCTTTTTTCGTTATTAAAATATGATCTTCATATCTGATAATCTCTGGATAATATAAAAAATTTCTACTACGTAAATAATTCCATATTTCCTCTTGATCATGTTCCATTTCTTTCATTGCAAACTGTCCACGATCGGTATCAACAAAAGTAACTTTTCCTTTCACTTGATACCGAGTAGGATGCAGTTCATATTTATCTAATATATGTCTGATATTATGCATTTTGTGATGGAATCATGATTTTATCACCAATCTTTAATTCTTTTAAATCATTATACATACTGAGTATATCTTCTGTCGTATCATATTTTTCTAAAATTGTTTCTAATGAGTCATTTTCTCTTACAATATAAATTTTATAAGTCGCATAGGTTTCTTTTGTATCCATTTGTTCTAATATCTCATCTATTTTATCTATTTTCTCATCTTCTTCCATCTTTTTAGATACCACCTCTGTTGGTACCTCTTCTTTCATATCACTCTCATCTTCTTTCATCGTTTTTAACACAGGTTCTGTTACTGCTTCTGTAACAACTTCCTTATCAAATAAATCTTGAATTTCTCTTTCAATATGTTCTAATTCATCCGTTCCTACCTCTTCCATCTTTTCTCTTACCATTGCTTCTATCTTTTCTTCTTCTATTTCTTTCATAGATTCTTCTTTAGAATCTATCTTTACAATAATAGGATCTTCTATGATATTTTGTACACATAATTCAATATGTACTGTTAAAATACTAGAATTCATAATCTCATAATAAAAATCATGAATATCTACTACTGCTTTATCTAAATTACAGTTTGGAAATTCATTTTCAAATGGAAGTTCATAAGAAAATGATTCAACACAATTACTATGATCTGATATTTTATACTCCCCACTTACGATAAAGTCTCCTACTATTTTATCTTTCTCTGGATGTATCGTATGTTCTAGAGAAATACTCGTAATTTCTTCTACATTCGTCTTAAATGGAATCTCTTTATGAAATGGTATTATTTTCTTCATACTTTCCCACCTTTCACTTAAATCTATTCTAATAATTCAAATATAGAACAAAAAAATCGCTTTCGCGATTTTTATACTTGCAAATCCATTTTCATTTGTTTTTGATTTGTCATTTTTACAACTTCAAATACTTCTTTATAATCTTTCACTGGATAAAATTTAATCTGTTTTCTAACCTCCATTGGAATTTCATCTAAATCTCCAAGATTATCTTTTGGAATAATAATTTTCGTAATCCCATTACGAGCAGCCCCCACTGCTTTTTCTTTTAAACCCCCAATTGGAAGCACTTCTCCTCTTAAGGTAATCTCTCCCGTCATTGCTAACTTTTCACTCACAGGCTGCCCTGTAAAAGAACTAACAAGTGCTGTTGTAAGAGCAATTCCCGCACTAGGGCCTTCTTTTTTAATTGCCCCTTCAGGAACATGAATATGAATATCATTTTCTTCTAACATATGTTCATCAATTCCAAATAAATCAGCTTGTGATTTGATATAAGATAATGCAATCCTTGCACTTTCTTTCATAACATCTCCTAAAGAACCAGTTAACACTAAATTCCCTGCCCCTTTAAAATAAGTCACTTCAATCGGAAGTGTATCTCCTCCATAACTTGTATACGCAAGTCCATTCACTACCCCAACTTGTTTCTTCTCTATTTTAGAAAACAAATATTTTTCTCTTCCTAAATATTCATAAATCATTTGATTATCAACAACATATACATCTTCTACCGTTCTTGTTGTAATCATTTTCGTAACAATCTTACGAACAATTGTCGATAATTGACGCTCTAATTCACGAACTCCCGCTTCTTTCGTAAACCCTCTAATAATCTTTAAAATCATTTCATCGCTCATCTTAATCTTATTTCTATGAATGCCATGTTTCTTACATATTTTTTTCAATAAATGCTTTTTCGCAATATCGACTTTCTCATATTCTGTATATCCAGATAACTCTACAATTTCCAAGCGATCTTTTAATGCTTCTGGAATATTTTCAATATAGTTAGCCGTTAAAATAAACATAACATGAGATAAATCATATGCCTCTTCTAAATAATTATCAACAAATGTCTTATTCTGTTCTGGATCTAATACTTCTAATAAACTACTAGCAGGATCTCCTCTATAATTACTATTTAACTTATCTATCTCATCAATTAAAAATAATGGATTACAACTTTTCGCTTTCTTCATAGAAGTAATAATCCGTCCCGGTGAAGCCCCTACATAAGTTCTCCTGTGTCCAATAATCTCTGCCTCATCACTCACTCCACCAACAGATATTTTCACAAAATTCTTATGAATCGCTTGGGCAATCGAAATGGCAAGTGTCGTCTTTCCCACTCCTGGTGGACCCACCAAACAAATAATCGGACCATTCAAAGACTTTGTCATTTGATTCACAGCTAAATATTCAATGATACGTTCTTTCACTTTCCAAAGGCCAGCATGAGATGCATCCAACCTTTTCTTTACCTCTTTTAAATCTGTTTCATCTTCCGTATACACATCCCATGGAAGAGACAAGAACCACTCGATATACGTCTTAATAACCCCTAATTCAGGGCTCATTGGAGGTAACTGCTCATAACGTTTCATCTCCAAACGAAGCTTCTCTTTAATCCCTTCTGGTGCCTTTAAAGCCTCAATATCAGATTTTATTTTCTCATTTTCTTCTTCAACCTGATTATCCTCACCCAACTCCTTTTTCAAAGCCTTAATCTTCTCTTTTAATATAAACTCTTTCTGATTATGATCAATCTCATCTTTTACTTTATTATCAATCTCTTTTTCTAACTCATATGCTTGTTCCCCACGATAAATATCTTCTAAAATCATTTGTGTACGTAACTTAGGATTACACTCATATAAAAACTCTTTTCTTCTTTCAAACGTAAGTGGTAAATGAGCAGCAATCAAATCTGTCACTACACTTAAATTATCAGAAGTACGAATCCTTTCTACTACACTATTAGAAACATAAGGAATTAACTCTAAATAACGATCTAATTCTCTATTTAATTTTGTAGTTAAAATAGCTGATTCTAAATCATCTACAAACGTCTCTATATTTACTTCAATCACTGCCTCAATATCATTGGTATGATTCAAATGAAGATATTCATGAATCAGAGCTCTTTGCTCTCCTCTCATCACCACTCTTACCTTACCATTTGGCAATTCCACTTTATTTAATATTTGTGCAACAACCCCTATTTTAGGCAATTCATCCAAAGTAGGAGTCTCTTCAAATCGGTCATTTCCACTTACTACCAACACTTGATTATCATGAAATAACTCCGCCACATCAATCATGTTTTTCGCATCTTTTTGCTCAAATTCAAACCTTACCTCTGAATTTGGAAGTAAGATTAATCCTCTTAATAAAATTACGGGTAAATTTAACTTCATAGCATCACCACACAAATTGTTATTTATTATAGTATAAATTGTAAAAAATGTATAGTTATTTTGATTTCTTTTTTTGAAAAAGATGTCAAATAATGTCACAAAAAAATACTCACAGCGATCTGTGAGTATTTCTTAACCAGCAACTACTTTACCATTCGTTGAAGTACCAATTAATTTTGTAATTAAACTACTATTTGTTCCATCACCTTTTACAGTTATCTTTCCATTTTGGGCTGCATTTTGTCCGAACATGTTATTGTAAGATGTAATTGTATTTCCTTTTACCGTTAAGGTGGTTGTTAAATTGGTTGCCTGTGAAAACATAGATATTGTATTTGTAACTCCATCAAAGTCTAATGTTGATGCATCTAACGTCGTTAAAGCTGTACATTGACCAAACATAAAACTATAGTTTGTCGCATTACTTGTATCCAAACGATTCAAATCAATACTTGTTAATCCCATTCTTCCATAGAACATATTTGAGAAGTTAGTAACATTAACTGTATTAAGGAATCCAAGGAAATTAATACGTTTTAAATTCCGGTCACTCATTGCTCCAAACAACCATGAACTATTTGGATTTGCTACCGTTGCTTGTTTATCAAGACGATATATAAAGTAAGTTGTATTTCTCTGCCATCCTAATACAGTTCCATCATCATCTTTAGATAAATCAACCGTAGTATCTGTACTACTTGGTCCCATTGTTACAAATTGAACATATTCTACATTACTTGGTAACCAACCTGTACGATTTAAATTTAGAAGTGTCATTCCATCTTTTAGAACACCAGCATGAGTAATAGAATCACTTCCAAACTCTGATATCATTTTTTCAACTAAATCATATCCAGCTTTTGTTCCATCATCATATAGATGTAACTCACGCGTTCCTCTTTCAAATGCACTACTATATACATATTGATCATAATCTTCCACTTTAGAACCAACATGGAAATACACCGGATTTCCTTCTCCCATATATGCAAAGATATCGGAAATATATTCAGCGTTAGAAGTATCCCAAGTTGATATATCCAAATTAGCTAAACTGCTATCTTCTTCAAATACACCAACCATAGATGAAATATTAGAAGTATCCCAATCAGATAAATCTAAACTGGTTAAATTACTCATATATGCAAACATATTATTGATCGTTGTAACTTTTGACATATCAAAATGAGATACATCTAAACTTGTTAAATTATTAGTATTACTAAACATTCCATACATTTCAGTTACACTTGATGTATCCCAATTTGATAATTCTAAACTGGTTAAATTTTCAGCGTCTTCAAACATTGCTCCCATAGTTGTAACTTTTGAAGTATTCCAATTATTCAAGCGTAATCTTTCAAAGCTAGAACCTCTAAACATCCAAGACATATTCGTAACTTTTGAAACATCTGCATTAGAGAAATCTAGAGCTCCAGTCGCACCACAATAATAAAACATTTCACTCATATCTGTCACATTGGATGTATCAAAACCATTTTCACCTAAGACAGAGCTCAAAATAATATTTGGTGTATTTGCAAACATAGAACTCATATTAGTTACATTGGATGTATCCCATGTTTTGCCATCATCTGTGACAAACATGACTTCATGAACACCACTACCCTCAAACATACTTGACATGTCTGTTACGTTTGATGTATCCCAACTTGATAAATCCAAATAGTCAGCACTATAATTTTTGGTATTATAGAACATGTAACTCATATCTTCTACTTCTGATGTATCAAAATAATCATTAAATTCAATTTCTGCTAAATTGTTTGTTCCTGAACTGGTTGCAAATAAACGTGAACTATCTGTATTAGCATATATTTTTCTTTTACTTCCTATATAAGCTAAATCTTCTGACATATACCACATTTGAATACTATTATTTTGTTCAGCAGATACATCTATTTCTAGTCCACCTAATCCCACATCTTCGGCAAGATAATCTACAAATACAATATTCGCAGTACTTCCTAATCTTAGTCCATCAATTAACATATTAATTGGAAATTGAATGGTAAGTGTACTTGCTGTTACTGTATTGTTGTCATTTCCTGTATCTCTTACTCTAGCAATTACACTACCATCTTCTGTAAATGTAATCGTTGTACTATTTCCATTTACTGTTGTCCAATTACTACCTCCATTTGTAGAGTATTCATATATTAAGGTTCTATAATAAATAGTGTTGGTGAGTAATTACTGACATTATTTTTAATTAATAAAAATGAGTCATATCAGAATCCTATGATACAATGTAATTGGTAAAACAAACATTGAAAGGATCTGATTAA
>CALVKP010000063.1 GCA_944332735.1 uncultured Bacilli bacterium
AAATAAGCATTTGCCAATGATCATTATATAAGATTGAATTTACAGTTGTTTATTCTTGTATAAATATTGTGACATACTAAATTGTACAGTTATATTTTAAATATCAATTTACTTTTGCATTTGAATAAATACTTAAATCATATGAGAATGACTTTAAAAAAATAAGAAAGTATGGTATAATAAAAATGTCTAAAGGATAAGGACCAATTTTAGAAAAACCTACTAAAGTAATGATTGGGAATCTAATTGGTAAATGGTGTCGAATACTTAAATTTTAATTTAAGGATCCTAAAGTTTATCATGTGATGCCCACCTGGGAGATCAGGTTTTTGATCATTAGTGGTTCCCTTTGGACTTTTTTTATAGGTGATAGGAGGCTTTTTTTGAGTATGAAATTATGTAAAAATTGTGCTTCTAGAATTCCTATGGATGCACATATTTGTCCATATTGTGGTGAGAAAATAGATGAGAAAAATAAAATCATAGAAGAAGTAAAAGAGGCTGAAGAAGAAACACAAGATAGTAGAGAAAATATTTTTGGATTTCAAAAAAGAGGCCCTTTTTATAAATGGATTACCTTAGTACTAGCTATTTTTTTAGGATGGTTAGGAGTTCATAAATTTTATGAAAGAAAATTTTATATGGGACTTTTATATATGGTTACAGGTGGTTTTTGTGGTGTTGGGATTGTATTAGATATATTCATCTTACTTGGTAAACCGAATGTATATTATAATTATTATTAGAGCAAGAATTTGTTCTTTTTTTATTCAGTGATATTTTAAATGATTAAAAATAAATAAAACTGTGATATACTAAAAAAGATAGATAGTATGGTGAGTATACATGGAATATAATTATATAATCAATCAAGATATAGATGGAACGGATGTAACATTAAGAAAATTACAACTAGTATTATTATCTATGTTAAAAGATATTGATAAAATATGTAAAAAACATAAGATTCATTATCTTTTATTTTCTGGAAGTGTATTAGGAGCGATTCGTCATCATGGGTTTATACCATGGGATGATGATTTAGATATTGCAATTCATCGTGATCAATATCTACAATTATTAAAAGCATTACAAGAAGATTTACCAGAAAAATATGTAGTTCAATGTTTTGATTTAGATAAACGATATTTAGTACCATTTCCAGCTATGAAAATTAGATTAAAAAATACTTATGTAGAAGAAGAGAATGTTCTTTTAAAAAATAAATGTACAGATTGTAATGGCGTATTTATTGATGTATTTTTATTAAATTATGTATCAGAAGATAAAAAGATAGATTATCACTGGCGTATTAAAAATACGTGTCTTGCAACGGTTATTACAACATTAGAAAATATGAATCAAAATCCTATTACATTAAAAAAGCAATTTTTACAAAATGCGATTGATTATGGAAATCAAAATCGTGATAGTAAATTGATTGGAGATGAAATAACTTGGGTTTATAATCCACCAAGTAAACCATATATTTATCGTTATGATGATATATTCCCTACAAAATTATATCAGTTTGAAGATGGTATGTTTCCTGTACCAAACAATCCAGAAGCATTTTTAAAATCTCATTATGGAGAACAATATATGGAATATCCAAAAGAAGATAAAAGAGAACCTAAACATATGAAATATGTCAGTTTATTAACTGATCATAAAATTCCAAAATAAACTTCCCATAAATATAAAAATGTGTTAAAATGTAAACAGTAGGAGACTAGGTGATAGATATGAGAAATACAAACTTTGTTAGCCAAAAGTTACCATGGGGGTATTTAAGTAATCATACCCTATATTTCTCATACTCTTTTTACAATTTAACTGATTATAAAATATTCAAAAAGTTGTTTTCATAGTGGAGGCAACTTTTTTGCGTTACGCAAAAAAAGTAAAAATATGTAGTATGAAACATCTAGAAAACCTATATAAAACAATAGAAAATTGTAATAATAAGAAAGGTAAGGAGTAGTAAAAATGAGACAAATAAAAAACACAAGAATGAACAGAGAACATAAAAAATACTTTCTAGTAGGTAGTTTATGTATTGCTATCTTTCTAATGTTAGGAATCGGATATGCAGTACTAAGTCAACAATTAGATATTAATGGAACAGCGCAAATTACATCTAATTGGGAGATATTATTTACAAGTGCAGAAGAAAAAGAAATGACAAATGCTACTACTAAAAGAAAAGAAATTACAGCAAATACAACATTAACATTAGATGTTCAACTAGATCAACCAGGAGCAAGTGCGACATATGATGTAGTTGTAGAAAATCAGGGTACTTTGGATGCCGTATTAGCCAATATTGAAGGAGTAGATGAAAATAATAATCAAGAACCAAAATCAATCAAAGTGAAATTAGGAAATATTCGTATTGGAGATGCACTATTAGCAAGTGAATCTAAAACATTTCAAGTACAAGTATACTGGGATTCTAATGTAGATTTCAGTGAAACAAATATGCAAAAAGAAATAGAAATCACATTAACATATGAACAAAGTGATGATGGAGAACCAGTAGGACCTATTCCAAGTGAAAAAATTGAAATGGGAGGACAGAATGTAGAGTTAGTAACAAGTGGAGATGGACTCTATGAAGACCAATATGAAATAGGAAGATATATCTATCGTGGAAGTGAACCAAATAACTATATCCAGTTTAATGATGAACTATGGAGAATTGTAGCAAAAGAAACAGATGGAACTTATAAGATAATAAGAGATGAATTACTACCACAAAATGAAGGATATACTAAAATGGCATATGATGAGGCATATCATCGTTCAACTGAGAATAATACATATTGCAAGAATCCGTCTAATGGTTGTGGAGTATATGCAGCAGTATCAGGAACATTCCAAACTCCAAATGGAAATTATAGCGGAACAGTAACAGAGGATTCAAGTATCAAAGAGTATTTAAATAATACATACTATCCAACATTAAATGGAATTGCGAAAACGCAAGTACAAAGTCATACATTTAATATAGGAAGTGTCCAATACTTAGATCAAAGTGGAAATGATAGTATCGAGAAAAACATTGCCGGAGAAAAGATGTATCAATGGACAGGAAATGTAGGACTTATTAATGTTAGTGATGTATTAAAAGCAAGTACCAATACCGCATGTAAATCAGCCACGGAACAGTTGAGTAAATTAATGAAGAGCACACCAGAGATAACATGTGATAGTAATTATTTATTAGATACATTGCCAGATCGAACTGTATATTGGACAATGAATGCTTTTTCTGCGGAGTCTGGTGACCGTTCACATGTTGTATGGTTTACGATACGTTATGGTAATGTTATTGGACTTGACTACCGTACTATATACTATGGTAGGGAAAATGGCACCCGCCCAGTCGTCTTCCTAAAATCCTCTATTCAATTTACAGAAGGAAATGGAAGTAAATCAAATCCATATATTGTGCAATAGTAAATTAAATTGAAGTATCAAAATTGATACTTCTTTTTCTTTGGTAAAATAACTGGTTTATGTTATAATAAGATAGTGGTGGATCGTATGAAAGAATTAACAAGGTTGTCTTATTTAATAGGAGATGGAACTGATATATTAAGTCATAAAACAGTTCTTGTTTTAGGGCTTGGTGGAGTAGGTGGATATGTTGTAGAAGCACTTGTAAGAAGTGGTGTTGGGCATATTATTTTAGTTGATTATGATCAAGTAGATATTACGAATATCAATCGTCAGTTGATTGCTTTACAAGATACAGTTGGAATGAATAAGACAGATGTTTGGGAAAGTCGTATTCAAAAAATATTACCTAGTTGTAAAGTAACGAAGATTCAAGAAAAGATAACAAATGATAATATAGATATGTTATTTGATTATTCGATAGATTTTATAGTAGATGCATGTGATACAATTGCGGTCAAATGTTTATTGATTAAAAGATGTTTAGAAAACCATATTCCATTTATTTCATCGATGGGGACTGCGAATAAGTTAGATCCTACTAAGTTAGAAATCATAGATATTAGGAAGACTAGTTATGATCCTATTGCGAAAGTAATACGTAATTATGTAAAAAAGGAACGTTTAAAGGGGAAAGTTCCAGTTGTATGTAGTAAAGAATCACCTATGAAGTTAGAGGGTAAATTAGGAACGATTGTGACTGTTCCTGCTGTATGTGGTTTTTTACTTGCTTATTATACTTTAAATCAATTATTAGAGGAGAATCGTTATGATTTATGAAAAGAAGATAAATGATATTGCGAAACAGTTAAAAGGAAGTGTTATGGCGATTGGAGTAGAGTCTAAGAAGGTGATAGATACTCTAGAAAATAATCCAGATATTGTAGAGTGTGGATTATTAGATTGTTTTGATACGATGCCAATAGATGGGAAAAAACAAAGAAATAAGAAAGTTCCTCTTAAGAAGTTACGTAAAAAAGTTGGTAAGAAACGTTTGGATACGATTCTCTGCCATATTAGTAGTATTGATGGATATTGGCGTTATTTTATTCGTGATAGTATTTATATGACAAAAGATGAGATTATATATTATGGAAAGAAAGAAGAATTATCTTTAGAGAAAGAGGAGTTTCAAAAACGTTATCAACGTTATAAAAATGTGAAAATTACGTTTCATGAAGATCGTGAAGGTATCTTTATAAAAGTAAAGGTAAATGGTGCGAAAAGGCATATTGTTCTTGATAAGTTATATTTTGTTCGTGATTCTCTTCATCAGGGGGTTCAATTACTTGGAGATTATTTAGTACAGTGAGGTTGTGATAACATGTATTTAAAACAAATTATTGCGCATGGGTTTAAGT
>CALVKP010000064.1 GCA_944332735.1 uncultured Bacilli bacterium
ATAATAAAAATCAAGGGTCTAGATGAACTCACTTCGTTCGCCCTTGATTTTTAAAATGTGTTTTTTTTAGATGTCTACCGATTAGGGTTCACATCAATATTGAAATGTGTTTTATTTCGTTTTAAGCTTTATTGTTTCAAAATAATGTAACAATAGATCTTTTGGTGAATGATCTATTGTTTGTTGTATTTCTTCTCCTTGCAAAAATCCATTTTCTAATGTAAGGTGATGTAAAATACGAACACGATATGGTTGTAGATGTTCTGCAAAGGCCAATGTTTGTTCTTGTTGTTCTAGGGAAATTTCTTCTGGTAGAATAAATAATCCTGTATATCCGTGTCTTTCAATATCTTTTGTTGTATTTAAAAATATAACATCTCCTAATAAGGTGTAAAAATAACTAATGGTTTCGGGTGTATGACGATAATTTAATTTATTAAATATAGGTATATTTTTATATTGTTTTTGAGCATATTCTAATAGCTCTTCTGAATGAGTATTATTAGATGTAATATCGCCTAAATAATCAATAGCTTGATTTTGATGAATGATAACTAGTTTATGTTGATCCATAATTTCACTTCCTATTTATATTATACCAGAGTAGAAAAAAAATGGAATGCATGATTCCATTTTTTAAAAAATAGCAGGTAGAATAAACATTGTAATAATTAAAATGATAAGATATACAATTCCGTATGTGTATCCTACTTTGTTTTTATCTATATCTGTTGCGTATTGAAATCCTTGAATCATATATACATTAGATATTGTAATTCCACATAATAAGAATAAAATCATCAGTTGTACTGAAACATACATTAGTACAATTGTTCCTAATACGGTTGCTGTTAAGATAGTTGAAGTGATTCCAAGATAAGTAATCATTTTTTTATAACTAGAATTACCATGGAATAATTTATCGCTAACAAGATAGAATAATCCAGCAACAATTGCATAAGTAACAAGTACAATAATAAGTGTTGTAAAGAAAATTCTAGCATAAGGAATTTCAATAGATGAAGATAATAAACTACTAAGTCCACTTGCACTTGTAAATAAACCAATTAACTCTTTAGAACCTAAGCAACAGAAAAGAGCAATTATCACTGCATTTATAGCAATTAGAATTCCTGCAATTGTAATATTTTCTGTTTCAATTATTTCTTTGATTGTGTCTATTGGTTTTGTAAACATTCCTTTTACAGCTGTTAATAATTCATTAAAATCAAAAGTTGTTGCAACCTCTGTTGCTTTATTTTCACATTTTGGACATTTTCCATCCACTAATTTTGATCCACATTTTGTACAAAATTTTGCCATTTCATTTCCTCCTTAAAAATATCTTGAAAAATAAGTTGGTAGACTGCTTACATCTACTAGATGATAAGTGTCATCTACATAACTGTATGAAACATAAATACCATCCGATGAAGATTTTGATTTTTCCTTTGTTTCTCCATTGTCGTCATATGATACTGTATAATCATAGGTTCCATAAAGATACATTGTTAAATATCCATCATCATCCAATTCTAAATCTCTTAATTCCATATCTTTGAATTCAATTTTTTTAAGTGTCGTAGTACTATATGAAGTCATATCTTCTTTTAAATCTTCAAAAGCTTCTTTTAAATCATCTAAATCTACATTTTTTCCTTCAAAGTTTGATTTCATATCATCGAAGTTTTTATTATCAATAACTCCTTGATAAATTGTTTTTAAATCCTTTTTTGCTTGATTTATCATTTTTGTTTTTTCTTTTGCTGGAATATTATCTTCATCAAAATGAATTGTTTGTGAGTGAGAATATGTATTTACATTTAATTCATCTTCTAATGAGAATCCAAATGGTAATTCAATTTTCATTTGGTATGAAAGAGAAAATAATGCTGGTAATTTATATACATCCATTGAAGAAGTGCTTTCTTCTTTGTCAATATATTTTTTATCTACTTTTACTCCTTCTAACGTTACTGTTGAATCTTTTAATACAGAAAGTTCAAAGTCATCTACTATTTCTAAAGTATTATCAGCGATTTTCCAATTATCAAAGAATAAAAATTTATTTTCTTTTTCTTTGGTTAATGTAATATGTTCTGTTTGATCTGTTGTTTTTCCTTCTTCGGTATAAGTGATAGTAATATACATAGAAAGTCCGCTACTACTTTTTTCTGCTTTGGTAACTTTATAGTTTGTAATTTTTTCTTCTTTGTTGTCTTTTTTCATCCTATTTATAATACTTGTAAATACTTTTTTGTCTGTAAATTCACTTTTTTTCACATCCAAATAAGAATATAATTTATCAGCATCATAATTCATTGCTGCTTCAAAATAATCAGATGCGATTTTTTTAGGATCTGTCAAATTTTTCCCGATTACAAATCCGATAATAAGCAATATAACAACGATAATACCAATTGTTAAACCAATTTTTGTTTTTTTACTCATCGGTTTTCTTTCCTTAGGTGTTACTTTTTTTGGAGCTTTCTTTTCTTCAGCTTTCACATCTGTATTGAGTGGTTTTCCACATTCTGCACAAAACTTTGCGCCAGGTTCATTTTTAAATCCACATTCACCGCAAAACACTTCTATCATCCTCCTTTGCACTCCTAATTATAATGTAACCTATTTTATGTTTCCTGTCAATTTTATGTTTATGAAATAAATAAAAAAATATACAAGATTTTAATTTTTTTCTTGTATATTTTTATTTATTTTTTATACAGCGTTTTTCTATAAAATTTATTACGTAATACATAATGGTTGCGACAATTCCTAAGATAATAACACCAGACATAACTAAATCTAAATTAAATACTTGAGAACCATACATGATTAAATATCCAATTCCTTCTTTTGATACTAAAAATTCTCCCATGATAACTCCGATTAATGACATACTAATATTAATTTTTAAGGCATTGATAATTGTTTGAATACTATTTGGCATAATTAATTTGTAATAAATTTGCCATTTTGTTGCTTTCCAAGATTGTAGTAGTTTAATTTTGTGGGAATCTGTTTCAATAAAACTTTGATATATATTGATAATTGTAATAATTACTGATATGAATAGAGCCATTAGTATGATAGATCCTTTTCCAGCTCCTGCCCATATAATGATAATTGGGCCAAGTGCTACTTTTGGAAGGCTGTTTAAAATAGTAAGATATGGATCTAATACCTTGGCAAGAAATGGCCACCACCATAGTAATGTAGCAATAAAGAAACCGAGAAATGTACCTAGTAAAAAACTGATGATTGTTTCATATGTAGTAACCCATACGTGATACCATAAATCACCACTTTTCATGAGTCCATAAATCGTTTCTGAGATGTTTTTTGGACTTGATGAGATAAATGTATTAATAAGATTAAAATTCGCTGCTAATTGCCATATAATGAGAAATAAAAGGAGAATGAGTAATTGTGTTAGTTTTACTTGTCTGTTTTTCTTTTTTAACTTCTTTAAAAACGTAAGATGTTCTTGACTATACATGAAAATCAATCTCCTTCCATATTTGATCATAGTATTTAGAAAACTCTTTACATTTTCGGTTTTCAATTGGAGTACTACGATGTTCAAAATAAATGGAATGAATATTTTTTATACGGCATGGTCTTTCTGTTAACACAATAATTCGATCCGCCATACTAATTGCTTCTGCTAAATCATGTGTTACCATAATTGCGCTTTTCTTTTCTTTTTTTATAATACGATATACATCATCAGAAACAGCTAATCTTGATTGATAATCTAAAGCCGAAAATGGTTCATCCAATAGTAAGATATCTGGTTTTGTTGCTAGTGTTCTAATAAGAGCAACTCTTTGTCTCATACCACCAGACAAATTAGACGGATAACTGTGGATAAATTCTTCTAATCCATAAGTCTTAAGTAGTTTTAATACATGTTTTTGATTTTCTTTTGTATTTTGTTTCGTAATTTCTAATCCTAGTAAACAGTTATCTAAAATCGTTCTCCAAGGAAATAAACAATCTTGTTGCAACATATATCCAAAAGATGTATTTTTATCTGTTTCAATTGTTCCACCTGATTTTTCTAATAAATTACAAAGAATAGATAAAATAGTTGATTTTCCACATCCACTTGGTCCTACAATCGCAATGAATTCTCCTGGATTGATAGAAAAAGAAACTTCATCAATGGCAGGTGTTTCTCCTTGTTTTGTATGATATGTTTTTTTTAAATTATTAACACACAAAATTGGTTTCATATTATTTTTGTGCAAATTCAGTGGTTACTAGTTTCTCATAAGGAGCACTTTTTTCTAATTCACCTGCATTTTTCACAATTTCTTGTATATGTTCAAAATCTTCTTTTTCAATATAAGTTGTATCAAACCATGAATCAATACTACGATAGCGTTTTACAATTTTTGTAATATCTTCTAAAGAAGTATCTGGAAATTCATCTAAGATTACTTTTGCTACTTCTTCGTCAGTATGGTTCTTGACATAATCAATCCCTTTTTGAATTGCGTTTGAAAATCCTTGAATGACATCTTTATTATTCTCTATATAACTTTTTCTAGCATGAGAAGCAGTATATGGTACCACACCACCTAATTCTCCTAGGGAAGCTACAACATACCCATATCCTTGTTTTTCTAATTGTAAGGCATTTGGTTCAAATAAGTTCACAAAGTCACCGTTTCCTCCTATAAAAGAACCACTCATAGCTGCAAATTCTACACTTGTATCAATATTGACATCTTTTTTAGGGTCAATTCCATGTTCCGATAATGCCCATTCAAATGTCATTTCCGGCATACCACCCTTACGTCCACCAATAACAGTTTTTCCAATCATATCTTCTAATTTAAAGTCTTTGATATCTTCTCGTGCAACAATAAAACTGCCATCTCTTTTCGTAAGTCCAGCAAAGTTCACTAAATAGTCCTTTTCTCCTTGGTTATAAACATAAATGGTAGATTCACTACCAGCGAATCCAATCTGAACGTCATTTGATAAAACACTTGCAGTTACTTTATCTGCTCCAGGTGTTAATATAAATTCTACATTTAATCCTTCCTCTTCAAAATAACCTAATTGCTTGGCAACATATTGTGGTGCATAGAAAATACTATGGGTTACTTCTGCTACTTTTACCTTTGTGAGATCTGATTTTGGCTGATTCGCATAAAAATAAATCACTGATAATACAATTATGATGATAAGTCCAATCAGTGAAATTAAAATTTTCTTCAATTTGATCCCTCTCTTTCAATGATAGTATATTCTAAATGGAGTAACTAGTATAGATAAATTACCTATCTCTTTGAGAAATAGATTAGGGTATGATATAATGAAAACAGAAAGTTGGGATAACATGAAATATGGCTTAATTTTATATAAAGAAACAGATAATTTAGGAGATGATATTCAATCCTATGCGGCAATGCAATTTCTACCACGAGTAGATTATGTAATCGATCGCGAAGCATTAGATGAATTTGTTCCTGATAAAAAAGAATATGTCGCAACGATTATGAATGGTTGGTATTTACATAAAAAAACACATTTCCCTTTTACGCCCTACATTCATCCATTATTAATTTCTATGCATTTTACAGAAAATGATTTAATTACAAAAAGAGGGTATGAATTTTTAGATGGATATACAAAAGATTTTTTAACATCATATGGAAAGATTGGTTGTCGTGATCTCGTAACAGAGGAAGTATTAAAAGAAAAAGGATATGACACATATTTTTCTGGTTGTATGACATTAACACTAGATCAAATTGGTAAGAAAAAAGTAGAAAATTACATTTGCGTCATTGATATGAAAGAAGAAATTGTAGAAAAAATACATACATTATTTCCTGAATATGAAATTAAAATTATGAGCCATTGGTTAAAGCCAGAAGAAAGTGCTTCTATGACTTTAGAAGAGAGAATAGATCGTGTCAAAGAGTATTTAACAATTTATCAAAATGCGAGATTGATTATTACGGATCGTTTACACTGTGCTCTTCCTGCTTTAGCATTAGAAACACCAGTCGCACTTATTTATTATGATTACAATGCGGATCGCTTATCTACCTTTAAAGACTATGTTACTTATTATTCTGAAGGAGAATTTATGGAACTTTCTCGTGAAGAATTATTAAAGTTAAAAAATCCAACATATTATAAGAAAATTCGAAATTCTTTGAAAGAAACAGTAAGCAAATTTATAAAAGAATCTGAAACTTTAAAGTTAGATGTAAAAAAATTACCAGATGTAAAAATATATCAAGATTTTATT
Organism: uncultured Bacilli bacterium; assembly: GCA_944332735.1. GTDB lineage: Bacteria > Bacillota_I > Bacilli_A > RF39 > UBA660 > UMGS2016. Next base: position 6,278 of record CALVKP010000064.1, read on the forward strand.
AGAAGAGAAAAACATACGACAAAATTATTTACTGATCAAATTAAAGCTTTACAAGATGAATTAGAGAAGTTTCAAGCAAGAGAAAAAGAATTATACGATACCATTGTTTCAATGGATAAAGAAATCGCTCGTTTATATCCGTTTGAACAAGAAATTAATGAGTTAAATTATCAAAGAACATTCCGTATGTATAAAAAATATTACAATTTTAGAAAGAAAAAAGTTAGCAAAAAGTTACCCCGGGGAGGGGTTAATTAGATACACTTTCTATCTAACATAGCCTAAAGAAGAGATATCTCTTCTTTTTTTCGACGGTTATTTTTCACGATATCTGTTATGATACCAAAGAGGTGAATAGAATGAGACAAAGTAAAGTGTTATCTTTTGTTGCAACAATTCTAATCCTATTAGGAGGACTATATTTTTTAAAATGGTTATACCATGAAACAAATCTTTTATTTGTGATAGGAACGGTTGTATTTATGATAGTAGTTTGTTTGTTTCAGTTAAAAGTTTTACAATTGTTGGAACATGATCAATGTCTAAAACAGAAAGAAAATCGTTTAGAGAAAGATTTAAAAAATAACCGTGAGAAATTATTTTTACAAATTCAAAAATTAGTAAAGTGGCATGAAATGGCAAGACAAGATTTTGAAGATACACTAGATTATATGAATGGATATACGGAAGAAGAGATTCGAAAGAAATATCGCGAAAAGTATTAAATACTTGTTCTAGACTTATCAAATGGTTAAAAATATGGTATGATGATTTTAGTGATAGTAGAGGTGGTATATGAATTTAGATGCATTAAATAAAGAACAACGAGAAGCTGTCACAACAGTTGAAGGACCACTTCTGGTATTAGCAGGAGCAGGTAGTGGAAAGACGAGAGTATTAACAACAAGAGTTGCTTATTTATTAGAAGAAGTAGGAATTGCTCCCGAACATATTTTAGCCATTACGTTTACGAATAAAGCAGCCAAAGAGATGAAGGAACGTATTATTACGATGTTAGGACCGATTGGTTATCAGATTCAAATATCGACATTTCATTCATTTGGTTTACTCATTTTAAGAGAAAATTATGAGAAATTAGGTTTAGCTAGAACTTTTACTATTTTAGATAGTGATGATACATTGACGGTAATTAAAAAGATTATGAAAGATATGGGACTAGATCCAAAAGAATATAATCCTAGAGCGATTCGTAATCGTATCAGTGGAGCGAAAAATGAACTGTTAACACCAATAGAATACGAAAGATTTGCCCAGACTGATTTTGAAGAAAAAGTAGTCAAAATATATGAGAAATATGAGCAGAAATTAAAACAAAATGATTCTGTTGACTTTGATGATTTATTGATGATGCCAATTCAATTATTCCGTAAATATCCAGAAATATTAAAGGAATATCAAGAGCGTTTTCAATATATTTTAGTCGATGAATATCAAGATACTAATGAAGCACAATATATTTTAGTAAAAATGATCAGTGCGAAATATCGTAATATATGTGTTGTTGGCGATAATGATCAAAGTATTTATTCATTCCGTGGTGCGAATTATCGTAATATATTAAATTTTGAAAAAGATTATAAAAATCCGAAAGTCATTATGTTAGAAGAAAATTATCGTTCTACAAAGACGATATTAAATGCTGCGAATGATGTGATTCAAAATAATAAACAGAGAAAAGATAAAAACCTTTGGACAAATAATGAAGAAGGCGTAAAAATTCGCTATCATCGTGCAATGGACGAGAAAGATGAAGCAAATTATGTGATGAAGGAAATTTTAAAGTTATTTGATCAGCACATAAGGCCAGAAAATATTGCGGTATTATATCGAACCAATGCACAATCACGTAATATGGAAGATGTATTGTTAAGGGAAAATATTCCATATAAAGTGGTCGGTAGTTTTTATTTCTATAATCGTAAAGAAATTAAAGATTTAATCGCCTATATGAGATTGATTTATAATCAACATGATGATGTAAGTTTACTGCGTATTATTAATTCTCCAAAACGTGGGATTGGAACAAAAACAATTGAAAATTTAACGAGAAAAGCAAATGAGGAAGAAAAATCTATTTTTGAAGTGATTGATTCTGGTAAAGAATTATCTTTTAAACATATGATTCAAGATTTAATTTTAGCTGAACAGAACCTATCGCTTACAGAATTAGTAGAAGAAATACTTGTGAAGTCAGGTATGAAACAAGAACTTGTCAGTGAGAAATCAATGGAAGCAGACATTCGTTTAGAAAACCTAGAGGAATTTAAGACGATTACGAGAAGCTTTGAAGAGAATCATGGGATTGTTTCCCTAGAAGAATTCTTAATGGAAATTAGTTTAGTAACGGATGTAGAAGAACATAAAAATAATCATCAAGTTGTGACTTTGATGACTGTTCATTCAGCGAAAGGGTTAGAATTTGATTATGTTTTCTTAATTGGTATGGAAGAGGGAATTTTTCCACATACTAACTCTTTTATGAATCCAGAAGATTTAGAGGAAGAAAGAAGACTTTGTTATGTAGCAATTACACGTGCTAAGAAGAGTTTATGGCTGGTAAATGCCAGAAGAAGAACAATATATGGAATGGATAATCAAAATTCACCAAGTCGTTTTATCGATGAAATTGATTCTAAGTATGTAGAACAAGATCAAGAAGAGAAACAAGCAGCATTTCGTTTCTTCCAAAAAAAGACAAATACCATTGATAAGAATGCTGAATATCAAATTGGTGATCATATTATTCATGATCAGTTTGGAGAAGGTGTTGTTGTAGGAATTGATAAATCTATTTTAACAATTGCTTTTGCCCATCCACATGGAATTAAGAAATTATTAAAAGGGC
>CALVKP010000065.1 GCA_944332735.1 uncultured Bacilli bacterium
TATTAACACGGTAGATAACACCTCTTGAATAATTATCACTGGCATCTATACTACCATCTTTTGTCTTAGAACGGTTATTTCCATTATCGAAGATAAATACATCACCATTTGGTAAAATCATAGATGCATGTTGTGCCCATTGCCATTCAAAATCATCTCCAGTTGGAGTTAAGAAATATTTTTGATATTTTTTGCTCCAACCATCAGGACTACCAATCATCCAATTAATTTCTAAACTATTATAATCGATATTAACAACTGCATCTTTGTGTCTTCCAGATAATGTAATAGAATTGGTCTCACGATCATACCATACAGCATTATTATGGAACCAATCATAATCTGTTGCCATTTGATTTCCACCGTGATCCGTCGGTAAAATTTCTTTTAAATCGATTGTTTTTACAATATTTCCTGTATCTCTTTCAATTTCTACTACATAATCTTCTACGGTACCACTTTCGAAATCATCACTTGCTACTAATAAATTTCCATTTTCTAATTCAAATACATCATGATGATATCCTCCAGGTAAAACATATTCATAATATATCTTTCCTAACAAATCCATTTCTATTAATCCAGTTGTATAGTAAGGTGGATTAATTAGACGATTACTACTTAACATAATATTGCCATTTTGTAATCTTTGAATATCCCAAATCATATTTTCTGTTAAATACCAACGAACATCTCCATTTACATCATATGCTGCTGTATAGCCAGATGAAGAAGGAGTAACAAAATAAAGTTCATTTTCTAATTCATCTTTATTGGCTGTGATATCAGTTGGTAATACAAAATCATCTGGTAATGGTTCTGTTTGGATATGGAATGTATAATCTTTTCCGTTTAATGTAACAATTACTTCATTATTTTTATCAGGGTATAATCCATAAATAGGTAAAATATGTTTTTTATTTGGTGTAAATGTTTTCTCATAAGTCGTATGGTCATCTTTTCCCATGATTTTAACAGTTGGAGCTGTTAAATCTTTTGTTTCAAACATAATAAGAGCTGTTAATGGGGAAATTTCATAAGGATTGACAACAATTTTAGGATTATCGATTGTATTTTCTTCTGATGTTTTAAATTCTTTTTCTAAAGTTTCTTGATGTATTAAAATATCTTCTGAAGTTTTTACTGGTTGTACATTTTCAATACTTTCATAAATAAAAATAGATAGTGCACAAGCAATAATAATTAGTAACACAAATTTTGTTCTTGTTCTCATAGCTTTCTCCTTTTTATTATATTAATCTAATTTCATCATCTGAGTAGAATGGATGATCTTTATTAATTCTATCATAGAATAAAATACCGTCTAAATGGTCAATTTCATGTTGAAAGGCAAGCGCTAAATCTTCTCTGGCACGGACGCGGATTTTGTTTCCTTTTTCATCATATCCTTCTACTGTTACACGGGCATATCTAGCCACATGACCTTCTACTTCACGATTGACACTTAAACATCCTTCTCCTGTTTCAGCAGCTATCATTTCTTCTGAATGAGAGATGATGACTGGATTGATCATCACGTAATTATCAAAAACTTCATCGTCTACTTCGTGAACAATTACGATAATACGTTTATTCTCTCCTAATTGCGGGAAAGCAAGTCCCATTCCAGGTCTTAAATCATATTTTTCAGCATATTCTTCAATTTGACTATATGTTAAATGTTTGATAATTTGTTGAATTGTTTGTTTATCTTCTTTTGATAGAGGAAATGTGACATCTTTACTTTTCATTCTTAGATGTTTATCGCTTTCGTCTAAAATATTTAATTTCTTAAACATTTTCTCACCTCCTTTATCCATTTTACCACAAAAAGTACTGAAAATAAAGGAACAATACCACCAATTTCCTTTTTCTGATACTTTGTGTTATACTGGTTATGAGGGGATAAGATGAAAATAAAAAAGAAAACAATTCTGATGATTTTAGTGATCGTTGCGATACTTGTCTTAATTGCATTAGGAGGTTTCTTTGGCTATCAAAAATACCAAGAATATTTATTAGCAAGGGAAACAGATAAAATTGGTAATTTAGATATATTAAAAGATCAAGTAGATATGGAAGTTTATACTACAGGGGATTATGCAGTAGTAGAGAAAACGATGAAAAATTATATTGCGGATTATGGCAAAATTAGTCAACAAGTGATAACACTCATCGATGACGATACATTAAAAAATTTACTTACCGTAGAGAGAATTGAACAAGATGGAAAAGAATTTCATGATACATTAACTTATTTAGAAAAGAAAAAGACAGATATCGAAAATACGATGAATCAAATGATTACCATGACGAGTGATCAAGAAATTATGAATGCAATCAAAAAAGAAAAGGTATCGGTTTCTTATCAAAATTTATATCGTAAAATGATGCTAGATTCTGATATAGCAACTGCTTTAAAACAAGAGCAAAATAATTTAATTGATACAAAAGAAAAGACCATTGTTTTTATTGATAATTATATTAAGATATTTGAATTCTTAAAAGCAAATGGATCTAGTTATATGGTATCTGACGGACAAATATTATTTCAAAATGAATCTCTTTATCAACAATATCAATCATTAGTAAGTAGTTTACAAAATTAGGAGGTAATTATGTTAGATAAAAAAGCGTTATATCAAATTAGTTCAGGATTATATTTAGTCTCTAGTAAAGGAGAAGAGAAACAAGCTGGTTGTATGATTAATACACTGATGCAGGTAACCAGTCAACCTGTACAAGTATCTATTACAATGAATAAAGATAATTATACAACCGATATGATTTTAAAAAATAAAACATTTCATGTGACATCACTTTCAGAAAATGTCGATATGAATGTGATTGCTACATTTGGCTTTCAAAGTAGTAACGAGATTGATAAATTTCAATCATTTGAAACAAAATATGATACATTAGATAACCCATATATTGTAGAGGGAATGAATGCTAGTTTTACTTGCAAAGTAGTTCATACATTAGATGTAGGAAGTCATATCATCATTGTTGGAGAAGTAGTAGAAAGTGAAGTTTTAAGTCGAGAAAATAGTATGACTTATGCTTATTATCACGATGTAAAAAAAGGAACTTCTCCTAAAAAAGCTCCAACTTATCAAGAAGAGGTAAAAACTGATAAGAAAACTAAATGGAGATGTAAAATATGTGGTTATATTTATGAAGGGGATGAGCTTCCTGCTGATTTTATTTGTCCAATTTGTGGACAGCCAGCGAGTATGTTTGAAAAAGTAGAAAATTAATTCTACTTTTTTTGAATATTTCTTTTCTTTTTACATATAGTGAAAAGTAACTGGAGGAATATGTATGAAAAGAAAAGAACTGATAAAACAATATCAAAGTTTAAAACAAGAATTATTATTATCACAAGAAAAAAGAAATAATATATTTACTGCAAATGCAATTTCTACCATTGTTTCTGCTACTATTTTAGGGATGAATGAAGCATTTGACGGGAACGATTTAATTTCTTGTTGTTCTATTTTTAATATACTTCTTTTACTAAGTAATGATATATGGATTTGGACAGAAAATAGGAAATGGAATGAAGATAGTAAGGTATTTATAAAAAAGAAATAGGGCTTTTTCACAAAATATGATATTATGAATAGTGAAAGTGGTGATAGTATGTATCAAATATTAATTGTTGAGGACTATAAGTCATACAACAACAAAAGCACAATTCCGGTAGAAGATAACACATAAAAAAAGACATAGTATGCCTTTTATAAGAACTTTTTTAATGCTTTGATATTATCTTGTTGAAATTGATAAAAGTCTTTCGCCCATTTGATGTTTTCTTTGTCAACATTTTCTTTATATACTTCTATTTTCTTTTCCATATCGATACTTCCCATACTAATACCTTTGACTAATATATCGGCAATGGAAGCATCACTATTGTCTGCTATCACTTCTTTTGTAATACCCATTTTAGCGCCCATTTTAGCCATCAATCCTTCTTCTTTTAAATCTCCATCTAATGTTAATATTTTTTCTTTTGTTTCATCACGATAACGTTCGTATCCTTTTAAAATATCTTCACATGGCTTTATGATTTTATTATCTTTTCCGTTTAATTTTGAGAGTAGTTCTTCTAATGTATAAGAAGTCATGGATGCATCTTTATAAATGTATTCTAATAGTTCAATGTTTTCATTCATATTCTCATTCCTTTCTTTGATATTATGTGAAAAGAAAGATAAATTATACAAAAAGAACATGAAAAAATAGATTGTGAAAATCTATTTTTTAATATTTATACTAATGTTGGTTACAACCGCCGCAGGCACGAGCACCGATAACGATTACTAATAAAATAAATAATACTAAAATAATTGCTGCACCATATCCAGTGCCGTAACCGCCACCGTATCCTCCGCCATATGGAGCACCACAGCCATAACCTT
>CALVKP010000066.1 GCA_944332735.1 uncultured Bacilli bacterium
CAATTCCTAATTTTCTTCCACCACAGTGTACTAAGAAATATCCAGCAGCTTTTTTCTTTCCTAATTCTTCATTGACTGCTTTTAAGGTATTTCCAGTAGAATCAATTAATTCATCTACTGTAGCTTCCATTAACATAGCACATGTTCCTACTGCTAAATGGTTTCCTACGTTAATCATATGATCATCTGTTGATGACATAGGGTGACGAATTAAAGTTACATTTCCGATTGGATCTTTTACCCCTAGTGGATTTAAGATAGAAGCAGCAAGTAAGTTACCTCCAGCAACTTCGTCTTCTTTCTTTCCAGTCCAATCCATGTATTTTTCTAATGATGGTACTCCATCGATTTCTGCGATTGTTCTTTTTCCTTCAATTTTATTAATGATACCGTATTTACCAGTTTCATTATAAGCACCTGTATATTCTGTTACAAATTTCTTATTTGTATAGAAGAATACGACAGCAACTCCATCGCTAAATACTTTGTCATTACAGAAGATTGACCATTTACCTTCTACTGTATTATCAGCTGCACTACCACCAAAGAATGGTACACGTCCAATTACATCTTGAATACCTTTTAAATAATCTTCTTCTTCTTTTGGACTTGCTACCATGTAGAAATAAGATGGTACTTTTGTACTACCAGCATTTTTTACTGCTTCTACAGCAACTCTACGTCCAATTTGTCTTGCATCTGTTCCTGCTTCGTGACATGCTACTCCAACTGTTAAATCTGGATCATCTAACATCATCATTCCGGAAAATCCATCTTCTCCAGCAATAACACCATCTGGAACCATAATTGCTCCACTACTTGTACATCCAACAATTGGTGCATCAGTAACACTTTTTACTCCTTTCATAATTTCTTCTTGATCTTGTACTACAGAGGTGAATAATAGTCCTACTTTTGGCTCCATTCCTTCGCTAGCCATTTTTGCTGTTGCTTCACCTGAAGCATAAGCGTCTTTTAAAACACTATAACCAACTTTTGTCTTTAACATATTAGCTCCCTTCCTTTCGGATATAGGTAGACTCACCTATTTTCCTATCTTTATTATAACACAATAAAAAGAAATTAAGAAATATTTCATTCTTAATTTCTAATATTTACTCAACTGTAACCGATTTTGCTAAATTACGAGGATGATCAATGTCTAAATGAAGTGTCTTTGCAACCTGATAACTTAATAATTGAAATGGAATAATCGTAATGATTGGTTGAAATAAGGGGCCAACATCGGGAACAATGATTTTCTCATCTACTTCTTTTTCTTCTTCTATCGTATCTAAAGTTGTCAAAATGACATATGCTCCTCTCGCTTTTACTTCCATTAAATTACTTTTTGTTTTTTCATATGTATTTTTATCTGTTGCAATCGCAAATACAGGAGTTCCTTTTTCTACTAAAGAAATGGTTCCATGTTTTAATTCTCCAGCTGCATAAGCACTACTATTTAAATAAGATACTTCTTTTAATTTTAATGAAGCTTCCATCGAAAGTGCATAATCGATTTGTCTACCAATAAAGAAATTAGCAGGCTTATCTATTAATTTTTTAATCCATGAGAAATGTTCAAACTTTTTTAAACATGGTTCCATGATTTGTAACATTTTTGTTTTATCTTCTTGATATTGTTGTTCTAATGAAGTTGTCCATTGGTTTCTAGCTTTCATCCATTCTCTTAAAATAATGATGAAAAGAGCTACTTGGCTACTATAACCTTTGGTAGTAGCAACTGCTCTTTCTTCACCCGCTCTCATATAATATACGTAATCTGTCAATCTTGACAATGTTGAATTGTAAACATTGACAATTGCTAAACTGTCAATATTCATTTCTTTTATCTTTTTTGCACAATGAATCGTATCAGCGGTTTCTCCTGATTGAGAAACAAAGATGACTAATGTATTTTTATCAGCCAAGATAGGTTGATAGCGATATTCACTTGCGTATTCAATTTCTACAGGGAATTGAGCAAAATGAGCAAACATGCTTTTACCGATACATCCTGCATGATAAGCACTACCACAAGCAACAATTTGTATTTTATTGTACTTACGATAATCCGGTACAGAATGGGTGTCATCTTTCTCATAAAATGTAAATAAATCAGTCAATACATTTGGAATATCATAAATTTCTTTATGCATATAACAATCATATCCCTCTTTATTTGACAAAACATCTTGCTCATTTAATACTTCTATCTTTTTTTCTACTTCTTTTCCGTCTTTATAAACATGCCATGCGTTTTTACCAATGATTCCATATTCAAAATCATCTAATAACACATATTGATTTGTAAATTCACGAAATGCCTGATAATCACTTGCGACAAACATTTCATTCTTTCCTACTCCAATTAATAATGGAGAGTCTTTTTTCATAATATATAGATGTTCTAAGTCATCTTCACAAAAGCAAGCAATCGCATAAGAACCCTTTACCTTTGCCATTGTATATTCCATCGCTTGTTTCATATCTTGACATTCTTCTAACACGTCATTCAAAAATGCTACAAATACTTCCGTATCTGTATCAGAAATAAACTCCATACCTTTATCTTCTAATTCTTTTTTTAATTCATCCATGTTTTCGATGATACCATTATGTACGGCAACAATCTTACCAAATTTATGAGGATGAGCATTGATTTCATTCGCTTCACCATGTGTAGCCCATCTTGTATGTCCTATTCCTATTTCTGTTAATATATTGCGGTTTACAATTTCTTCTAAAAGTTGTAATTTACCCGCTTTTTTTAAAACATTAATTTTACCATCTTTAAAATATGCGATTCCAGTTGAGTCATATCCACGATATTCAAGGCGTTCTAAACCTTTTAATAATACATTGATCGTTTTTTCTTTATGACCAACGTATCCAATAATTCCGCACATATAACCTTCCTTTCGTGGTGTAATATATGTTTTGTTGTAATCTTGATTTTACTTTTTGTCATATATTTTACGACTACCACCAACCGTAGTAGAATCCGCCGAATCTTTCGATACTACTAATCCTCGTCAACCTATCTGGTCCTGGCGCTAATTAAAATCTTACTCCTTCCTGGATTTTAATTTTCTATTTCATTATATACAATTTTTTATAATTTGACAAATAAACACATAATTTTATCTTTTTCACAATATTGTAATACTAGAAAAAAACATGTATAATGAATGATATAGAAATATGGTGTTAGTATGAGAAATTTAGAAATTTTATTTCTTTTATTTATGATATATTCTTTCCTAGGATGGCTTGTAGATATTGCAGGTAATTATATATCTCAAAGAAAAATAATTAACCGTGGTGTTTTTATTGGACCATACTGTCCTATTTATGGAGTAGGAGCATTATTAATTACTTTTTTCTTACATTTAATTCCAGTGGATAATTATTTGTTTGTATTTATTTCTTGTGTTTTTATATGTGCTGTCTTAGAATATGCAACTAGTTATGTATTAGAAAAATTATTTCATGCTAGATGGTGGGATTATTCTAGTGAAATGTTTAACTTAAATGGTAGAATTTGTTTAAAGACAATGTTTCCATTTGGATTATTAGGGATTCTAATTTTTTATATAACCAATCCATTTTTTCTTTATTTTTTATCACAAATACCAGACTATATTTTAACAATCATTTCTATTACATTACTTTTCATTCTTGTAATTGATATGATTTTATCATTTCAAGTACTAATTCATTTTAGAGCATTGATTTCTAGTTCAAAAGCAAAAGATAAGACAAATGATATTCGTAAGCTCATGAAAGAGAAAATCAAGAAACATCGTCGCATTCATCAACGTCTATTAAAAGCTTATCCTTTGATTTCTAAAAAATTAGGTGCCTTTTTAAAAAAAATTAAATTATAAAAAAGAACCATACAAAATTGTATGGTTTTTATAATAAGCTCATGGTAGAAGAAAAGCCGGATATTCCAGCTTTTAATTCAAAATGGTGGCTCCGAATGGAATCGAACCATCGACACAGGGATTTTCAGTCCCTTGCTCTACCGACTGAGCTACAGAGCCAAATGGCGGTCCCGACGAGAATCGAACTCGCGATCTTCTGCGTGACAGGC
>CALVKP010000067.1 GCA_944332735.1 uncultured Bacilli bacterium
CATATTGATAAATTAAAAACAACGGTATTACAATTAAATCATTGTATAGAAGAATATGAAGAAATTTATATGAATTTTTATCATGTAATTTCTTCTTCTTCTTTTTTTTGGAATGATAATCGTTCTAAAAAATTTTACGAGGCAATGTATACCGAAAAAAATCAAGTAAAAACAGTAATTGATGAACTATATAACTTAAAAAATATTTATGATTATATGATTGCAGAATATGAGAAAATTGGTACTAGAATACAAATTCAGTTAAGTGAAAAACAAAATGTAATTCAGTTGTTTGAAAAATATTTGGAAAAAATTCATCGCTGTATACAAATACTGTATTCAATTTCTTTAGATGCATATCCAGAAGTTGCTCCATTATTAGTAGAAGAAAAAAATAATTTTATCAGATTAGAACAACAAGTTCAAACATTAAAAGATAAGTTATCACAATTATTTGATAAAATAGAAGAATTGGAAAATCATATAAATAAAGAAATAAATAAATTACAGATTCAAAAAATATCAGAGATAGAAGGAGAATATTAATATGGAACAATTTATGAACGAAGAGAAGTTTGCACAAGCAATTGAAAAATTAAAAATGTATTATAAAGAGGAGTCGCTATTATTTGATTCAATGACAAAGTTGTTGACTAGCTTCTCACAAGATTATATTTCTGATAATGTAGATGATTTTCAAACATTAGATAATGAATTTTTAACAAAATTTCGTGCGATAAAAGAAAAACAAGCATATGGGATAAAATCTATGGAACAGTCGTTATTTGGTTACCAAGAAACAAAAATAAAAGTAGAAAATAAGTTAAAGGATATGATGTGATATGAATACAGAAGAAATGATAAGAAAACAACAATATCAGTTGTTATTGAAACAAATGAAAATGCTACAAAATGAGATAGATGAATTAGAAGATGATTATCAAATGGCAAAAAGCCAAGTAGAAAAAAGTATAATGGTTGATCATCATATTGGCTTTGAAAAAGAGTTTGAAACAATTCAAAATAATCAAACGGCTTTGAAACAATATTTGATTTATGATATAATTTCTATGATATCAAAAAAAATATAAAGGGGGAGGTATATGGCATCTAAAATTAAAACTTCTTTAGCAAAAAATACAAATATTGAGTTTGATAGTAAACCTCAAAGTCCTAATATTCTTAGTATAGAACAAAATAAAACCAATGTTGATAGTCAAAATAAAAGCAGTGGGAGTTCTCAAACTTCAAATCTTAATTCAGGACTTAACAAATCAACATCTTCTGTAGAAGAAATATCATATGAAGATTTAAATCTCCCTTTTTTTAAATCGATTGAAAAAAAAGCGGTTGATTGCTTATCTGCATTAAATCTAAATAATATAAATGAAGATATGATTGAATCAGTAGATGGAAATAAAATTCGTTTAAAAAATGGTACTATCATTACTTTATATTCAAATTTGTTAAATGCAAAAAATCACACTTTTGAATTCAATACAATTCCTTATGAATTTCAAGCAGGTATTATTCAAGATATTAATGGCAATCAATTCATTTTTGATGAAAATGGTGTGCAAGAAGCTAATATAAAAGATTCAAAAGCATATAAAATTGGGAATCATATTGATTGGAATGAAGATATTCACAGTATTTTATTGCAGTCTTTTAAAAATGTTGAAAATAAGCAAGAATTTGCATTTATTAAAAAGATTGAAAATAATTATTCATTGTATGAAAAAGCGCTTAATCAGATACTAGAAAAATATAAAGGTAATGAAGAGCAATTTGTAAAAGATTTTGGATTTTCAATGTATACTTTGGATTCAGATGGAAGTGTTCATTTTAATTATGAAACACTTGCAGTTTATCTAGGTAAAACATTATGGAATGATTATTATGGATATAAAGATATAAACGAAGTGAATAAGGCTCAATTACAATTACGACCAGAATCTGGTAATCAATTATTTCGTATTATGAATGATGGGTCGATTGGTATTAATAATACAAATTATCCTATTGTTTCAATTTCTGAATGGGATAGAGAAATTGACAATTTTTCTGATTTAGATGTAAAGAAGTATGGCGTAGGAAATAATTTATTAATTGGACAGTGTACTTGGTTTGCTTCTAGAAGATATCATCAAACGCATGGAGTAGTACCAGTTACTAATGGAAATGCAACTGATTGGATTTATAATGCGAATCAAAATAGCGTTGGTAGTGTTCCTAAGAAACATTCTGTTATGGTATTGGGAGGAACAGAATATGGACATGTAGCTTTTGTTGAAGATGTAAAATATGATGCTGCTGGGAATGTCACATCTATTACGATTTCCGAAGCTAATGTAAATGGGGATCCTAATAACGTAGAAAGTACAGTGGCGCGTGCAGAGCAATTAACACGTGTAAATACTTATAGTAGTGTTCAAGAATATGCAAATTTAGTAAAAATGCCAGTCAAAGGATTTATTTATTAGAAGGAAGTATATATTACTTTCTTTTTGTTTTATATGATTTAAAAACGCATATATTTTATTAGGTGATACTATGCTGAAGTATAAATTATATGTGTTTTTTTCGTTTCTTATATTACTTTGTCTTGTTTCTTTTGGCCAAGCAAAGACTGTAAGTAAACCTTTATATCAAAAAACTATTTTTTTAGATGCTGGGCATGGTGGTCCTGATAGTGGTGCATTATATCGAAATATATATGAAAAAGATATTAATTTGAGTATTGTCAAAAAATTAGAAAAAAAATTAACTGATAAAGGAGCGAAAGTTTTTTTAACACGCGATGGTGATTATGATTTATCTGTACCATATACTGTGAATCGCAAGCGTAGTGATCTTTCAAGAAGAAGTAATATGATAAACCGTTCTCAGTGTGATTTATACATTTCTATTCACTTAAATGCCGATACTTCTACTACCTATCATGGGGCACAAGTATTTTACGATAGTAAAGTAAAACAAAATAAAAAAATTGCTGAAATCATTCAATCTGATTTAAAACAATATTTGTATACCACAAGAGAAGCAAAACAAAAGAACGATATGTATTTATTTCATCGCTTAGAAAAACCTGGTGTTTTAGTAGAAATAGGATATATTACGAATCCAAATGATCGTTATTTGCTATTGCAAAATGAATATCAAGAAAAAGTCGCTAAGATTTTAACAAATAGTATTATCCGTTATTTTTATAAAAAATAACTATATTTTTTTATTTGATAATAAAACATAAAAAAAACATATTTCACCACAATTTTTGTGATATAATTAACCTAGGTGAGAGTATGAGGAGCAAGATATTTAAAACCCTGGATGAACAACTTGCTATCTTAGAGGAACGTGGTTTAGTAATTCAGGACTATGATAAAGCAAAGGCAATTTTATTCCGTGAAAATTATTTTTTCATTAATGGATATCGTCATTTATTTGCAAAAAGTCCTAAAAATGATCAATTTATTACTGGAACGACTTTTGATGAATTATATGCAACTTTTACTTTCGACCGTAGTCTTAGAAATTTAATGTTTAAATATTTGCTCATTATAGAAAATAATATAAAATCTATTATTAGTTATCAATTATCTAGAAAATATGGATATAAAGAAAAAGAATACTTAAACCCAAATAACTTTACACAAGATTCTATGAAAACAAGACAAGTACATGATATTTTGTCAAAAATGAAGAGACAGATTCGTGTTAATGGAAAGCAGCATACTGCAACCTCTCACTATCTATTAAATTACGGATATATTCCAATGTGGATCTTGGTAAAAGTATTGTCTTTTGGCATTGTTTCTGAATTATATACAATTTTAAAATCAGAAGATCAATTAGTAATTGCTGACTTTTATCATATTGATACAGAAACATTAGGTATCTTTTTAGCGCTTCTTTCTAATTTTAGAAACTTATGTGCGCATGAAGATATTTTATATGATCATAGGACACAACGCTCTATACCAGATAATAAATACCATTATGCACTTCATGTTGATAAAACAGATGATGAATATAATTATGGGAAAAATGATTTATTTGCTTTAATTATTATTATGAAATATATGTTATCTTCTGAAGAGTTTTCTGATATGATGAATGAACTCAGTTATGAGATTGATCGATTAGATGGTATTGTGAATGTTGTCCCATTAAATACAATATTAAATAAAATTGGTTTTCCAGATAATTGGCGTGATATTGAACTTTTAGATTAGGAGGTTTTATGAAACAAAATACAAAACAAAAAGTAATTTATATTGTATCAATTATTATTGCAATTTTTGTTGGTGTGATTGCAACAGTATTAGTTTTAAAATTTGTTCCTGGAACAAAAGAGGTTGTGAATCGTACTGTAAAAGATGTAAGTATTGAGGAAACAAATACCATTAAAGAATCAATTACCAAAATAAAAGATGCGGTGGTGGTAATTGAGGCATATAAAAATGGCCAGAAGATATCTCAAGGATCTGGATTTGTATATAAAAAAGAAGATCAAAAAGGTTATGTATTAACAAATCATCATGTTATTGATGATGCTGATGAAATAAAAGTAGTAAATAACAACGATCAATCTGTTGATGCAAAATTATTAGGTAGTGATGAATTATCTGATTTAGCAGTTCTTTCAATTGATGAAAGTGCGGTTATGGATGTTGCAACCTTTGGAAAGAGTGATAATGTAGAGGTAGGAGATACAGTGTTTACTGTAGGAACCCCTCTTGGAAATGAATATAAAGGAACGGTTACGAAAGGAATTTTATCTGGGAAAAATCGTCTCGTATCAGTTGATACAACTTCTGGAGGATTTGTGATGGAAGTATTACAAACAGATGCTGCAATGAACCCAGGAAATAGTGGTGGTCCGCTTGTAAATATTAATGGAGAAGTAATCGGTGTTAATTCTTTAAAACTTGTTGAAGATGAAATTGAAGGTATGGGTTTTGCCATTCCGTCTGAATTAGTACAAACAGAATTAGAGTCTTTAGAGCAAGGAAAGGAAATTGTACGTCCTAAATTAGGAGTTGAATTTACAGATTTATCTAATTCTTATCTTTTATATCGTAGTGGTATTATGATTGATAAAGATATTGATCAAGGAATTGTAGTAGTAAGTGTATCTAAGGGAACGCCTGCTAGTGATGCTGGTTTACAAACAGGAGATGTTATTACTGAAATGGATGGAACAGAAGTAGAAAGTACTAGCCATTTTAGATATTTATTATATAAACATAAAGTAGGAGATACAGTTACTATCAAATATATTCGTAATGGTAATACAGAAGAAGTAAAATTACATTTAAATCAAGAAGCATAAAAACTAACTTTATTGGTTAGTTTTTTTTCACCCACATAGTTAAATCTCTCATTTTATAGTTTTTTTGTGACAAAGTATAACCATTTACATATTTTAATATAGGGGTGAAAACATGAATAATCCAAGAATTGTAATTGATGCAGGACATGGTGGTACTGATGGTGGAGCAACAGGAAATGGAATTATAGAAAAAAACTTAACTTTAGATATTTCTAAATATATGTATAATCGTTTTCGTGAGCTTGGAATTCCTGTTACAATGACTAGAACTACTGATGAAACTTTATCTCCTACAGAGCGTGTAAATCGTATTATGGATGCATATGGCGATGAGAAGGGAGTCATTATTATTTCAAATCACATCAATGCGGGGGGAGCGGAGTTTAGTTACCATTACATAATTTAATTGGGCAGTTATAAGAGGCTCAGTAAGATATAAGACTTATATTAGAACTTATCTTATAGAAATATAAGATGAATACAGTTTAAACTATTACATATTTCAAAGAACTAAAATGAAATATGAAAAGGGGTAAAAAAACATATGTTATAGTTTAAACATATCAAAGGAGACTTTCTCCTTTAGAGGGATTTTGTTTACTATTTTTTGTAATTAGGCTTATAAAATGTAAGTCTTTTTTGTTGTTTAATTTAAATAAATATAGGAGAAATGTTAAAAATTAATACTAAAGAATTAAGAAAAAAGGCTGATAAATGAACTTCGACAAGTATTTAAAAATTCCAATGTTTTTAGCTGATGATAAGAATATAGGACATAGTGGTAAATTGTTATATGCTAGACTATTATTACTTACACATAAAGAAGGTTATTGCTATGCTGATAATAGCTACTTAGGTAATTTAATAGGGGTAGGATCTAGAAGAATAACTAAACTATTAAAAGAATTATCAGATAATAATTATATAACTATGGAATATAAACATAAATTTCAAAGAAAAATTTATATTAATAAAAATAAATATACATCCATTACTTTAGAAGAAATGTTCTAATTAATTG
>CALVKP010000068.1 GCA_944332735.1 uncultured Bacilli bacterium
AAGAAATAAAAGAAGAATAGGAGAGTATATGGATACAGAAATATTAAAATTAATTGACTCAAGATTACTGAGTATAAAAAAACAAAATAAAAAAATAGCAATATATAAAATTACTATTTTGATATTAATTTTATTAACACAAGTATTAAGTTTGTTGCTAATGATACTACGATAGGGAAAATAATACTGTTACATATTGCTAAAAGTCTTTGTTCAATTTTATTTTTAAAATAGACAATTCCTATAGGAGTAGAGCGGTAGTACCAGTCTTTATAGTCTAGCGATGTGTCAAAGTATTCTATAAGGTTTTGAGACAATAAAAAATTTAGATAATACTTTGCGACATCATAATCTAGGTCTAATTTTTCACAAATATAAAATATATTGCAATGATTTTTAACAGAACTGTTTTTATTAATAAATTTTAATATTTTCTTAGATGTACCATCCAATGTTATCCCTCCTTTTCAAATATTGTAAAGGAGTAACAAGAAAAAATCAAGAATAAGAGAAGAATAGGAGAACATATGATATCTAACTATTTAAAAGAATATTTTAAGGAAAACGGAATAACTCAACAAGAAGTGGAAAATAAAACAGGTATTGAAAGGCCAAAAGTTAATTTATCATTAAATGGTAAAAGAAAACTTACTGCAGACGAATTAATTAAGATAGCGATAGTATTTGATTTAGATTTAAATAAAATAAAAGAAATCATTCGCCAATGATTCCCTTTACGCTAGCTAGCACAAATATACTTTAATTTAGTGTCAATAAATTAAAATATATCAAGTTTTTTTACCCATCTACTGCAAATGTGCTACAGACCCAAACACTTTATAATAAAAATTTAAAATCGTTGGAGCGAATCACAACTCATAGACATAATATCCAAGTTCTCTTAAAGAAATGGCCTAGCTTATTACTTACCGACATGTAAGTTCTTTGTAACTACTACTTTAAGCACTAACTTCTGTGCTTGAATAATTGCCCAAGTGGTTAGTAGTAAAAATGATGGGAACCGGGCTTAGTCAAAAGTTTTGCTAATATTTTTATCAATTGGCATCACTCTCCTTTAGCCCTAGGACATAAAAAGTATATCAAATAATAGTTAGAAAATCAAACTAAAATATATGACAAGTTGTCATGCACAAACGAAATGCCGCCAAAAATCGCGTAATTTGTCGGTATTCAAATTCAGATGCTTACGCGAGAGCTAGGGTTCATTATTTACCTCAATTATATCTTTATAAATTGAAAATGCTTCTGCATAAATTAATAGAATTGTATTTGTGTTGAAAACTCCTTTCTAGGCAACTAGCTCTCACTTAAGCATCTGAATAAAAAAGCAATCAACCACAAGTTTCGACAAAAGGAAACATAAAATTTAAATAAGGAGATGAACTTTTATGGATAAAACAAAACCTACAGAAGAGCAGATAGATCATATAATAAGACTTTTATATACGATGTATGCTGAAAAGTTAGGTGTTGAAATCGAAATAACACGGAAAGGAGAAGAAAATGAAAAAAGTAGTAAATAAATATTTACCATTGGTATTTTTCTATGCGAGTATTGTATTTCTAGTATTGGCATTCGCTAATAGTTTAGAACAAATAAAAAGTGCTACTGAATCTGCAGTTCAAATAGCACAAATAAAATAATTTATTAAAATTATTTACTTAATGATTATATCAAAAAGAAAGGCAATTTGCAATGGAAGAAGAAAAAGTAGAAAAATTCACTATATTTAAAAATACTTATAAATTGTTAAGACATTTGCCAGAAAAGAACAAGACTGAACTATACGACGCAATGTTTGACTATATGTTTGAGGGAATAGAACCATCGTTTAATGATGAATTAAGTGATGGAATATGGGTTAATTTAAAAATGATTTTAGATAACACAAAATCAAGAATACTTAATGGCAAAAAAGGTGGTAGAAATAGTGGTACTAATGAGTTAGGTTATGAAAATCAAGAACCGAACCCTGAACCTAACATGGAACCTAACCATAAACCTAACTATGAACCTAAAGTAGAAGCTAACCATAAAGCTAACCCCCAAGCAAATACAGTATTTCTTATTTCTAATTTCTTTATTTCTAATTTTAATTATTTAGATATTTCTGATAAAGAAAAATTAAAAAATAAAATATTAGAATGGAATCAATACAAGATAGAAAAAAAGAAGAAATATACGGAAACAGGAATTGCTAATTTATTAAAACAAATAGATAAACATGTAAAAGAATATGGTGTAAATGCTGTTATTGAATTAATTGATGAATGTATGGCAAACAATTATCAAGGGATTATTTTTAATAAGCTAAAAGAAAAAAAACAAAAGGAGCCGGTATGGTTGAATCAAAAAATAGTTAGACAAAATTTATCGGAGAGTGAAGCGAGTGAGATAAAGGAATTGTTTAAGGAGTTTGGGTGAAACAATTATCAATTTATGATTATGAAAGTGTTAGACCTGGAGTAATACCTACATATGAAACAAGACGGGAGTCTTATGAAACAGTAGATAAGCAAAAGAGATATAGGCAAATCCTTGAGATTATGAAAGAATTGGACAAGCCTCTAACTGCGAAAGAGATTGCAGTTGAAATGTACAAACGAGGTTATGCTTATACCGATGAAAGAAATATAGCCGCTCCAAGACTAACTGAATTATTACAAAAAGGGGTTATTGATTGTTCTAAAACAAAAGTGAGATGTCAGTATAGCGGGAAAATGGTTAGTCAATTTATTTTAAGGAGAGAAGAAAATGTTTAAGTTAAAAGAAAAGAAAATAAAGCACATGAAAGATGTATTTGAGATTGAAGCTACGAATATTGCTTTAATGGTAGAAAAGAAAATTGGTAGTGGATTTGAGCATTTATGTGAAATTGATAATCTGCACAACGATGTTCACAATTTAAATTTGACTATCAAGGAACTAGAAACGGAAAACAGATTTAAAGAAGAACAATTAATTAAATTAGATGAAAAATATCAAAAACTATACGATTATGCTTACAAATTAGCAACGATAGTTCAATCAGACAATCAAAAATTATTAGATGAAATAGCTGATTTAAAATCTGATCATTATGTAAAAGTAAAGGTACCTGAAGGAAAGACTCCAGGGAAACAAAAAATAGGGGCAAAAAGTAGTGCTAAAACTAGCAAAATAATAAAGAAAGTGAAGGAGAATTAGATTATGGAATTTAAAGTAGGAGATAGAGTAAGAATAAAAAGTTGGGAACAAATGGAAAAAGAATTTGGTAAAAATTCCTGTGAAGAAATCAATTGTAACCCCACCTTCATAGAATGTATGAGTTATTTATGTGGTAGAACAGCAAGTATAGTTAAGATTAACGGTGAAGCTGTCAAGTTAACAGATTGGTCTGATAGCGAAGATACTGCAAGATGGAGTTTTTCTACAGATATGATTGAATTAGTAGATACATCAAAATTGTCAAAATCAGACTTACAAGAAGGCGATATTGTAACCGATAGAGAAGGTAATAAATCAATTTTCCTTGATGATGAATTGTATGGAACCACTATAGACTTAGATGGCTTAACTGATGAACTAAAAGATGATAAAGATTATTCTGAGTATGACATAGTCAAGGTAGAAAGACCAATTAAATATGAAACAGTCTTCGAAAGAAAAGAAGTTAGAGAAATGACTGTTGAAGAAATATCCAAGGCATTAGGTTTTGAAGTAAAGGTGGTTAAGTAATGGCAGAAAATTATTTTGTTGAACTAAATAACATCAATGTTCAAGATAAAGTAGAAAAGAAAAATAATCTTAGTTATCTTTCGTGGGCTTGGGCTTGGGGAGAAATAAAAAAGAAATTTCCAGATGCTAATTATGTTATTTACGAAAGAGAGACTGAAAAAGGGCCGGTAAATTAT
The DNA here is from genome assembly GCA_944332735.1 of uncultured Bacilli bacterium. Lineage (GTDB taxonomy): Bacteria > Bacillota_I > Bacilli_A > RF39 > UBA660 > UMGS2016. Next base: position 3,916 of record CALVKP010000068.1, read on the forward strand.
TTTACTGATGGAAAGACTTGTTGGGTAAAGACTGGGGTTATTGTAAATGGTATTGAACATATCGAAGAACTGCCAGTTATGGATTATAAAAACAAATCAATTTTATTAGAAAATATAACTAGTTTTGATGTAAATAAAACAATTCAAAGAAGCCTTACAAAAGCAGTGGCAAGACATGGTTTAGGATTATACATTTATGCAGGTGAAGACTTACCAGAAGAAGAAGCAAAAAAGTTAATTGAACCGGAACAAATAAAAAAGATTAAAGAACTAGTAAGTGAAGATAAAATCCCAGATATGTTAATGTATTATAAGTTAAAAAAACTTGAGGATATGTCTTATGCAACAGCTGAAGAAGTAATTGCAAGGAAAAGTCATAAATGAAAATATTATGTGAAAAAGCAGTTAATACAGACAAGTATGCTGGAACAATAGATTTATTAACTGGTTATGATGATTTTATGACAGATATTTCTTTTGATTCTGATTGGCATACATATCGAGTGGATAACAAAATTGTTCCTAGTGTTACACAAATACTCGATGATGGTACCTATGATAATCCGAATATTTCAAAAGATACTTTAGATTATGCAAGAGATAAAGGTACATTAATTCATAAAGAAATACAAGAGTGGCTAGAAGATGGAATAGAGGGCTTTACAGAAGAATTTTATGAATTTGTAAGACTATTTAATCAAAATAAAGAATTATTTGAAGAAAAGGCTATATTTGACTTTAAAACATATGCGGTAGCTACTCCAAAGAACAGAGAAAAATGTTATAAACAGACAAGTATGTATGCCGATGCAGTAGAATACTTGATTAATGATAGACCTCAAAAATTATATTTGGTACATTTACCTCATGGTAAGCCAGGAAGAATATATGATTTAACAGAAGAATTTGAGGAAATGTTAGAAGTGGCTGGATATACTGACTCTGGCGTTCCTATTGGATTTCCAGTAAAGGAGTAAGTTATGGAAGAAACAATAATATGTCCACTATGTGGCGAAGAAACAGATGAGTTGTACGATACTGAAGGTATGATTAATGGTGGAATTGGCGAAGTCTGCGAACAATGTATTGAAGATTATGATATAGGAAGGTGATGAAAAATGGCAATGAAGGATAATTTATTAAAAATAATTGCACATTATGGTTTATTAAAACAACTCAAATATTTTCAAAGTGAAATATTTGAACTCAATGAAGCAATTATAAGATTTGAACAATTTAAATACGATGTAGCTACAGCTAATGAATATGGTTACGATGAATATATGGAAAAAGTTAACGAGAATATTTCTCATATAGCCGAAGAAATTGCAGACTGTTATGTTATGTTGGAACAATTTAGACAATATTATGAAATTACGAACCAAGAGCTAAAAGAAATAATGAAATTTAAAATTAAAAGACAGTCGGAAAGGATAAAAGAAAATGAATAAAGTAATATTAATAGGTCGTATGACCAAAGATATCGAAGTAAGATATACACAATCAAATACACCAGTAGGGCAATTTAGTATAGCCATAGATAATGGAAAAGATGACCAAGGAAACGACAGACCAGCAGATTTTATCAATTGTGTAATATGGGAAACCCAAGCAGAAAATATGAAAAAATACACTGGTAAAGGTTGGCTGATTTGCGTTGAAGGTAGAATAAAAAATGACAATTACGAAGATAAAGACGGAAACAAAAAATATAGAACTTATGTGTTAGCGAGTAGAGTTATATATTTAAAAGAGCCAAATAAAGCACCACTACCCACTGAACCAGATTACATAAAAAATCAAAATTCTGAAGAAAACTCTGCAGAAGCCTCTGCAAATTCTCTACAAACAACTGCAGACCCATATGAGGCTTTTGGTGAGGAGTTTCAACTAACGGAAGATGAATTACCATTTTAGGAGAGCGTATGGAAATTTGGAAAGAGGTAGAAGGATATGAAGGGTTATATCAAGTTAGCAATTTTGGTAGAATTAAAAGTTTAAAAAGAAAAACAAGTCATATTAGCGAAATAATTCTTAAGCAAAGTTTAGATAATTATGGATATCCTATTGTTTCTTTGTGTAAGAATAATAAAAAAAAGACGAAGACAGTTCATAGACTAGTAGCAAGTGCCTTTGTTTGTAATCCATATAACTTTTTGCAAGTAAATCATATAGACGAAAATAAATGTAATAATAATGCAAGTAATTTAGAATGGTGTGATGCAAAGTATAATTCAAATTACGGTACAAGAACAGATAGATCGGTATGTAAATTAAGACAGAATGGCTGCAAACCAGTAATCCAATATGATTTAAATAGAAATTTTATTAAAAGATGGAATAGCCTTAGCGAAATAGAAAGAGCTTTAGGATATAAAAAAGCTGATATTTCATATTGCTGTTTAGGAAAATATAAAAAATCATATGGATATATTTGGAAATATGAGTAGAAATAAAACTTTATCTGGCACACCAAAAGAATTGGCTATGTATTTATTTAACCTAGACCAATCTAAAGTGTATGTTATAAATGAATATAAAACAGTTCGAGGATTACAAGCAAACAAATATTTCCATAAATTAATCAATGAACTTGCTAGATATAATCGAAATAGTGGATATGCTATTTCAGACGAAGAAATGAAAATTCATATTAATACCTCTTACGGAACTTTAGCAACAGATGATAATGGCAAACTTGCTGGTGCTATAGTTCCTAAAGGGTTAGATATAAGTAGTTATTATCCATATGCTAAGTTGTATAGAACTGATGCTGATAGAGACTACTATTTGTTTTATAAAAGAACTCGCGAGTTAAATACTAAAGAGTTTACTCAATTAATCCGAGGGCTAGAACAAGAATGCAAAGACGCCGGAATACCTACTTTAGATGATATCGAATTTGAAAGAATGATGAGGGAATATGAACACGAGAGAGAAAAAGATAAGGTTTATGAAAATACGGGATTACAATGATGAAATGGATTTTAGAGAAAAATATCAAAGACAATGTGAACATTGTGGCAGGAAACAATATTTATTTCATAGCCAAGTGAAAACTATCTGTGATTGGTGTGGTCACTGGATATTTAAAAATGAAA
>CALVKP010000069.1 GCA_944332735.1 uncultured Bacilli bacterium
TTATTGTACCAATCGCATTTTTAATACTATTAGAAATTTTAGATTATATCAATCGTAAAGAAAGTGAACTAGAAGAAGATGGCCAAGAAGAATAAAATTAAAAAGATAAAACGTAAAGTTCGTCGTAGTACACTCTTTTTCTTGATTTTTGCCTTTATGGCAAATGCGTTTGCTTGGTTTATATATAGTAATAAAGTTTCTAATCAGCTTACAACAGGTGTTAAATCATGGAAAATAACCTTTGAACAAGATGGAAATGATCTTACAGATAATGTATTTTTTGAAATTGATTCTATTTATCCTGGAATGGAACCATTTCAAGAGTCCATTGAAATTAAAAACTCTGGAGAACTTCCTGCATATATTACCTATACTGTGAAATCAGTAAAAATATTAGATGAGACTTATACAGATGAAGATTATACCAGTGATAAATTATTGGAAATACTACGTACTCGTTATCCTTTTCAAGTTACATTTACAATCGATCAACCTGAAATTCCAGTCGGGACAGTTGGAACATTTTCTGTTCATCTCGATTGGCCATATGAGTCAGGAAACGATGAATTAGATACTTACTGGGGTAAGAAATCTTATCAATATCAACAAGATTACCCTGATGAAAAACAAATCCAAATCAATGTTAAATTAGTTGCTAGTCAAAAAAAACCACAAAATTAATTGTGGTTTTATTGTGCAACTTGGGTAAATGATAAATTTACTTTTAACTTCGCATTCTGTCCTTGGATAGAAGCATTGGTATCACTGGCATTATCCATTGTTTCTCCAGCTCCATCAATCCATTCAAAATAAACACGAATCTTATTTAACTTGGTTGGATTATTGTAATAAATCGTATCGTGAATATTATTTAATTCATCATTGACAGGAATGAGTGTTCCATCATTGATTTGATAACCTGTAATTTTTAAATCTTTGACTGAACTATTTTCTGAATTCATGATCGAAATATTGTATTGAAAAGATACTTCAGTATTACTAGAATCAATCATCAAATCAAAATAACCTTTTCTTCCTGGAGCAATGACTCCATCTTTCATATGTTCATTGGCAATATAAACAGGAGTAATTAAAGATGACATAGTTGCAGCTTCTGTAATATCTTGATCATTGACTAAAATTTTCCACTGAGCTACTTGAAAGTCTGTATCTCCTTCTTTACTATCTAAATACTTCGCATATGTCTGTTGGATTTGTGTGATACAAATGACTAAAGCACAAATCGCAATCACTAATTTCCATTTTTTTACTCGAATCAGATGCATCACCCCTTTTTCTCTAATTTCATTATATCATCTGCACTGTCAAACGAGTGTAGGATGTGTCAAAAAAAAGAATAGGTAGTGTCAATAGTTGTAAAGTTTATAATTCTTTGAGGAATCGATTGCGATAAAAAAACAGTTATGATAAAATTGTTATAGTCTAGAATAGAGGGGTGATACAAGATGAACATGATACTAGTGCTTTCATTTATTTTAATCATTACTATTTTTGTGATTGCTGTTGTTTGTCTGTTTTACTTTACGAAAAAACATCACCCAAAGACACCAAAACCCTCTAATGAAGAAATTGAAATATTAATCTATCAAGATGAAATGCCAAATAAAGAAGCAAGTAAAGAAATACCTCATGAAACAGTGAGTGATGATACTTTAAATTTAGATGATTTATTTAAAACAATGTCCATTCATGTGTTAAAAGATGATCCTGATTTTGACTTTGGATTACGTCGTAATCAAAACGTTAAAAAACATTAACGTTTTTTTCTTGTATAATGTTAAGATTTTTTGAAAATGTCACCTTTTAGATAAGATGATTAAGTAATAAAGTTAATCTTTATTGAAAAGAAAATTACAATTATGAAATTTAAAAAGCAAGGATCAAGATGAACTCAACTTCGTTTCGCCCTTGCTTTTAATCTTTCATCGCGTTCTCTAAATAATTTTTCAAGTTCCTTTTGATCTTGAATTCTTTTTTGCTTTTTTTTGATTGGATCTATTCTATGACCTTTAATCATTCTAGTATTATATAATTTATTATTTTTATATATTCTAACTATTGGTTTAAATATATCAACCCATACTTCAACTTTAGTGCCTTTATAAAATACATAATCAGTTCCATCATCATTTACAGGGATATAATAGTGATTGCCAAATGAAATCATATTACCATTAAGAATAGTTCTCTCATTTTTGATGCACATTATTTTAGTTAAATCGGTATTATCTAAAGGAATAAATTCAGAATCTTTCTCCTTAGGTTCATATGCGAATTTTTTATTTATATAATCTATGTAAAATGCATTAAACCATTCATTTAATTCATCATACGTTTTAATTTTAAATCTGGTAATATCATTTAATAATCTATTTTGCAAAGTTTCATTCATTTTTTCAATCTTACCCTTAGCCTGTGAAGTATTGGCAAATATTAATTCAATACCGAGTTCATCTAACATTCTAGCCACTTGAGTACGATTGGTTTCAACCTCTGTCCATAAAATAGAGGTTCTATCGGCATAGATAGCCTCAGGAAGCCCATGTTTTTCAAACATTAATTTAAAAGCATAGCAGTATCCTAATTGACATTCAGTGGGTGCGAACCAACCAGATAGCAATTCACCAGTAGCATCATCTAAAGTAATATGTAATGAAAACCTCTTCCCATTACCAAACCAATCGTAAGGAGTACCATCAGTCATAATAAGCATTCCTCGTCTAGGCATAGGATCGCGAAGAGAGTGAACATCTTCGTTATGCTTAAAACATTTATGTTTAATAGGTGATTTCCAACATTCTTTTTTGTATAGTTGTTGAAAAAAAGATTTACTTCTAACTTTGAGATTATATTTAATAACATCATTTTTCTTTTCTTTATTCCAGATAATATCTTCATGATAAATATCTACGAACTGTGATATACTAATTACGGGATATTGTTTCTTAAATTCTTTAATATATTCAACTTCTTGGTCGGAAGCGGTGATAGCAGGTTTTCTACCTGTGTTACCATGAATTAGAATTGAATCAATGTCCCTTTTTTTAATTTCATTGGAGAGTCGAATTAACTGTCTTTTACCATAGCCTGTTTTAACGGTTATTTCATGGTAGGTAATTTTAATTTCACCATTAATTTTTTGTTTTAATAATTCTAAAGCTTTTTCTTTATTTCTTTTCAAAACTAAAACACATCCTTTCAAGATATGTATTATATATTATTAGGTGACATTTTCAAAAAATATAAAGGTGACAAAATCAAAAAGGTTTAACA
>CALVKP010000070.1 GCA_944332735.1 uncultured Bacilli bacterium
TAATACATAATTGTTCTCCATTTAGAACAATCACCATTACTACTATTGCTCGTATTTGTACATTAATAAACAAATCTATTTCTCTACTAAAAATAATAAAAAACAAAAAAAAAAGTGGATACACAAAAGTATCCACTAAAAAATCCAAATATTTATTATTTTGGCATTAACCCAAAGCTTTTTGCAATCGGGTGAGAAGTGGATCTTCTGCTTTCCTTTTCAAATTACATAGTGATTATACTAATAAATCATATGTTTGTCAAGTTTTTTTATTTACTAAATATATTACGCTCTAGAATCATATTTTCCATCACGTGTATTTACAATAATATGTTCCCCTTGTTCAATAAAAAGTGGAACACGAACTGTTAAACCTGTTTCTAATTCTGCATCTTTTGTAGCATTGTTCGTTGTATTACCTTTTACGGCAGGTTCTGTGTGAACTACTTCCATTTCAATCTTTTCAGGTAAAATAACACCTAATAATTCCCCTTTATAAAAACTTAATTCTACATCTAAACCATCTTTTAAGTATTTTGAATTCTCACCAATTTGATCACTTGAAAGTTCAATTTGTTCATATGTTTCCATATTCATGAATACATAATTATCTCCATCTTTATATAAGAATTGAACGTTTTGTTTTTCAATCATAGCTTTTTCTAATTTAATATTGGTATTGAATGTTTTTTCAATTGTTGCACCAGTTCTTAAATTTTTTAATTTTGCTCTTAAGAAAGCTGGCCCCTTTCCTGGTTTTACATGTAAAAATTCTAATACTTGAAATATATTTCCTTCATAAATAAAAGTAATTCCGTTTTTAATATCATTAATTTCAAACATAATATCCTCCTTTCTTTAAAAAAATAAGGAATTATATAACCTTATTTTGTTTCTTTATGTGGTGTGTGCTTTTTACAGATTGGACAATACATACTAAGTTCCATACGTTCTGGAGTATTCTTTACATTTTTTTCTTTACGAACTTTATGTTTTTCACAAACAGTACATTTAAAATCTACTAATCTTCTATTTTCACCTTTTTTATTGTCCATACATTTCCCTCCTTTTCCAAACGTCTTACCTATTATAGCAAATAAAACAAATTACGACAAGTATTTCTATTTTTTTACTTTTTGAAATGTTTGAATCTCATTATAATATTTCTGATATTGATGTGGTAATTCTTGTAAATGACGTAAAATCATTTTATGGTTTAAGAATTGTTCATTCATTTCATTTTGTATTTGACGATAAATTTGTTTTTGTATTTGTAATGCATTCATATAGTAAAAATCTTTCGTTTTATTTTTTCCTTTTACATAATTTGGTAAAATGGTATAATCGACAATTGTTAATAATTCATCATATGTAAATAAACGGTTCCCAATTTTATCTTTTAGCATTTGAAATATTTTTTGAATATCTTCTGTTTGAAATAATCCTCTTATATTTTGAAATTTTAATATTTCAAAAGGATAATAATCTTTTGTCTGTTTTAAAGTTAGAAAGAAATAATTTTTTATCTTCTGTTCTTGATTTTGACTTGTTGCATGAGAAAGTAATAATCCCATAATTTCACCAATATGATTATGGTTTAAAAAAGCATATTCTATCATTCCGTATTTTTGTACAGTAGTAAGTTTTTCTACTGGAATATCATATTGGTTTTGTTCTAACTTTTTAATAATATCATTCATTGTCATAATACTCATAAGTAATTCCTCCCGATAGAGATATATTCTATCAGAAAAATGATAAAATACAAAATTAATTAGGATATAATTCAAAATATTTATTGGTAACTGCCGTTGTAATTCTCTTATTGACTGTTGTTTGATAAGTACTCCAATTTTTTTGATAATAAATATCTGGAGAAATCACGGTAAAAGCTACTTTTGGATTATCATATGGTGCATATCCAGCAAAGGTGTTGGTTACTGTTTCTTTATCAATTACTCCATCTCCATCACTATCGACAAAACTTTCACTGGTTCCTGTTTTTCCTGCTGGTTTATAGTTTAGATTGATATAACCAGTTCCTGTTCCACCTGTTTTCATTACTTCTTGAAAACCTAATTTAACACGATCTAAGTATTCTTGTGTTGTATTTACTTGATTTAATTTCTTAGGTGATGTTTCGCTTGTTTTTTTGGTTAAACCATTTTTCGTAGGTTGATAAATTTCTTTTAATAAATATGGTTGCATACGGGCTCCATTATTGGCTATCGTACCTATATATTGCGCTAGTTGAATTGGTGTATACGTATCATATTGACCAATCGAAAAGTCAAATAAATGTCCTGCTAAAGTACTGGTGCCTTTATATCCTAAACTTTCTACTGGTAAATCAATTCCTGTTTTTACACCTAATCCAAACTCAGCAAAGGTATTACGATATGTATTAAATGCTTCTGAATCTATACTAAGTGGCTTATTATATTGATAATTTCCATGTCCTACTTTAATTGCTGTATAAAATTGATAAGTATTAGAAGAATATTTAAGAGCTGTAATATCATTTAATCTTCCTAAATATTTCCAAGAACATTTAATTGGTGTAGCTGCAACTTTAATACAAGTATCATATCTAGTTTCCCCTACTTTTAATGCTCCTGTATTATAACCTACAATTTGACTTGCTCCCTTTACAACAGACCCCATAACAACAGGAGAAGTTAAAATACCAGGTGTATAATCGACAATTTCATAACTTCCATCATCCTTTTGAACGGCTTGCTTTCCAGCCATAGCTAATATTTCTCCTGTCTTTGGATCAGTAATTAATACAAAAGAACGATTATAATAGTCTGTATTCGGTTCTGATTTTGCTTTTAATACTTCTGTCGTTAATATTTCTTCCACTGCTTTTTGTAGTTCAATATCAATCGTTAAAACAATATCATTGCCACGTTTTCCAGCTTTATAAAGCGTATTTTCTCCATTCGTATTCACTTGATATAAGTTCTTTTCTCCTTTTAAAATATCTTCATATTGATATTCTAAATAACTAAGCCCAACACGATCATTTAAACTATATCCTTTGTTTAAATAATAATCTTTTAACTCTAATGGAATTCCTGTTTCTGTCGTAGAAACACTACCTAAAATAGAACGAAATACATCACCATAGGGATAACTTCTATCCCAATCTAAACGTGTTCCAATACCAGGTAAATTCTTTAAATTCTCACTTACTAAAGCATACTCCTCATCCGTAATATTTTCCTTTTTAATCGTCTTTTCCGCATAGGAATATCCATTGTTCATAAGATAATAAATATAAGCAGCTTCTTTATCCACATCCGTATAAGTAGCTAATTCTTCTTCCGTAATACGCTCATATTTCATATCTTCAATTTCATCTTCTGTTAATTTTCTTTCCTCTAATTTTTGCCATTCCTTTTTTGTAATCTTTTTATCTACTTCTTTTGGATGTTGTTTCATATAAAATGTTTTTAACATCTTAGTAGATAATTTATTAAAATCTACTTGAATTAATTCTCCTAATTTATAAGCAATATTTAATTCTTCTTTTACCGTTGTTCCACTTTTTCTTTTATAATAAATAATCTTTGTCGGTGCATTATCAACAATTAAACGATGATTACGATCATAAATACGTCCACGAGGAGCACTTGTTCCTTCTATAATATTTTGATTGAGAGTGGCAACTTTCTCTTGATATACTTCATTTTGAACAATCTGTACATAAAATAAAGTAGCTATTACAACCAGTAATACTAACACAATAAAAATCAATAATATATTATATCTTTTTTCGATGGTTTCACTAATATCTTTTCTAGACGATACAATATCATAAATACGTCTATTAATCGGTCTATAAAATAATTTTCTCATATCTTTGATTTATCTTTTCATAATCTATCACCTCGAAAAAAGCATCTATATATTCATTGATTCTATCCTGATAAGTTAAAAAATAACTATGTTCCCATAAATCAAATGCCATAATTGGAACAAAACCGTATAAATAAGGAGTTTCTTCATTTGGCATATTCACTATATTTAAATGATGATTGTTATCTACTGTAACAAAAGTATAACCACTTCCTACTAAAGTATGAGCTACTTTCTTAAATTCTTCTAAGAATTGTGAATAAGAACCATATTGCTTTTGGATTGCTTTTGCAAGCATTCCTACTGGTCGATTTTTTTTATTTGGACTCATACTATCAAAGTAAAGTTCATGATTTAAAATACGTCCACTGTAAAATAAAAGTTCACCACGTATCTTAATTGGATACGAATCGATATTTTGAACAATCTGTTCTAATGGACGATCTACTTGTAATAATTGATTTAATTTACGAATTGCTTCTCTATAAAATTTATTTTGATAATATAAAGTTGGTTTACTAATCCATGGTTCCAAAGCATCTAAAGAATAAGAAAGTTCTTTTTTCTGATACATATCTCACCTCCCAGTTTATTTTACTAAGAAGTAAAAGACATTATTCAAATAAATTCTCATATATTAAACTGAGGTGAAGAAATGTATCGAGCTCTCATTAAAAATTATATATCGAATTTAACCCCAATTCAAGTAAAACAATTGGCAAGTTCGAAACATGTCACATTAAAGGATGAAGAGGTAAATTATTTAACAAATTTTGTAAAACAAAATTGGGAAAAATTTCTCTATCAAAATCCAGAACCCTTATTTCAAGAAGCTAGTAAACATATTAGGTCAGAAATCGTTCAAATTGCAAAAAAAGAATTTTATGAAGCAAAACAAAAATATCAATCTTTTTTATAGTATGACACAATATCTGTTAATAAATTCTGATTCATTTTTTGATTTAAAATCATTTCAATTTCAAATCGATATGGAGGATATAATCTTTTTTTATCTTCCCATGTTAACCCAACATAAGGAGTTTCTAAAATTTTAGGAACTTCTTTTAATTTTTCGTGATAAATAACATGTAGTAAATTTTCAAAACCAATGGTACCATAACCAATATTAGCGTGACGATCTTTATGAGCTCCACGTTCATTTTTGCTATCATTAACATGAATACATCCTAAACGTTCTAATCCAATAATACGATCAAATTCATCTAATACTTCATCAAAATGAGATAAATCATATCCAGCATCATTGATATGACATGTATCTAAACATACGAATAAGTGTTGGTTTAATGTAACACCATCGATAATCTTTTTTATTTCTTCAAACGTAGTACCAAGTTCTGTTCCTTTTCCAGCCATTGTTTCTAATAAAATAGATACAGATTGTTCTTTCGTTAATACATGATTAAGTGCGTCTATGATATTTTGAATTCCTTCTTCTCTAGGAAGTTTTACACTACTTCCTGGATGTAATACTAATTTCGTCATACCAAGTTCTTCACAACGGGCAATTTCCTGTTTTAAAAAACGGATGGCAAATTCCTGATTCGTTGGGGTTGCTAAATTAATGATATATGGAGCATGGACAATAATTTTATCTTTCTTTATACCATGTGTTTTCATATATTCATAGGCTTGGTTTGTAAGTTCTGTATCTATTTTACTACGACTTGTATTTTGAGGAGCCCCTGTATAAAACATAAATGTGTTTTCTCCGTAAGAATATGCTTCCATCGCACTTCCTAATAATTGTGTATCTTTTTTAAAGGATACATGACTGCCAATCAGCAAATCCATATCACACCTCCAATAAAAAATATTATAACATAAAAAAACTGAATTTTTTCAGTTTTCAATCGTCGCTTTATCATTTGTAATCTTTACTTCATATCCACTAATTGTTAAAGTCCCTCGAACAACACGACCGTTTTTATCATACGTAAGAGTTCCACCATCTTCTGGTTTACTTCCTTTATAATTTACTTCCATAGTTGCACCATCCGTTACTAAAGAAGCTCCATTATTTTCTACAGTAAAGGTAATTTCTTCTTGTTCCATAATTTTACTTGCATCTTCTACATGAATTTTACCAATACTTGTCTCCATTGCTCTCATATATCCATAAGCAGAATCAATTGCCGCATTCTTTTTCGCTTTCGTAATTGTTCCCATAATCAGTGGGGTCGCAATTAATGCGATAACTGCTAAGATAACAATAACTGCTAATAATTCAATTAATGTAAATCCTTTTTGATTTATCTTCATACTTTCCTCCTACTAATTTACAGTTGCTTTATCATCGGTAATCGTTACTTTGTATCCACCAATCTCTAATGTTCCACTTATAACGCGTCCATTTTTATCATACGTAAGAGTTCCACCATCTTCTGGTTTACTTCCAACATAATTTATTTGCAAAGTTGCACCATCTGTTATTAATAATTCTCCACCTTCTTTTACTGTAAATGTAATTTCTTCTTGTTTCATAAATTTACTTGCATCTTCTATTTGTATTTCATCCATACTAGTTGCTACTGCTCTCATATATCCATAAGCAGAATCAACTGCCGCATCTTCTTTCGCATTCGTAACAGTTCCCATAATCAGTGATGGGATGATAAGCGCAAGTACTACCAATAATTCAATGATTACAAATCCACTATTTTCTCTTTTCATATATTCCTCCTATTGTTTTTATTATACCATGACATAGAAAGAAAAAAAGAAGTTTTCACTTCTTAGTTTACAGTTGCTTTATCATTTGTAATTGTTACAGTATATCCACCAATTTCTAATGTCCCACTTGTTACACGTCCATTGGCATCATATGTAAGTGTTCCACCATCGGTTGGTTGACTACCTTTATAATTTACGGTAATTTCTAAATCAGCATAAGAATCTGTTGTAATGGTTGCTCCATTATCACTTGTTTCAAATGTTTTATTTGCAACATCAAATGCACCAGTTGGGTCATCTACTTGATGTTCTCCAATTGCTTGTTCTACTGCTTTCATGTATCCATAAGCAGAGTCTACGGCAGAATTTTTCTTAGCTTTTGTAATTGTTCCCATGATAAGTGGTGTTGCAATTAATGCGATAACTGCTAAGATAACGATTACTGCTAATAATTCAATTAATGTAAATCCTTTATTATTTTCTTTCATACTTTCCTCCTATTAGTTTACAGTTGCTTTATCATTTGTAATTGTTACAGTATATCCACCAATTTCTAATGTCCCATTTGTTACACGTCCATTGGCATCATATGTTAGTGTTCCACCCGTTTTTGGCTCACTACCTTTATAGTTTACATCCAATGTTTTATCAACTGAACTAGAGCCTTCAAATTTAATTGTAACTTGGTTACCAGTTTGTGAACCACTTCCAGATACAGTTACTGTAGCACCAGAAATATCAAATGCTCCAGTTGGATCATCTACTTGTGCCTCTCCAATAGCTTGTTCTACTGCTTTCATATATCCGTAAGCAGAGTCTACAGCAGAATTTTTCTTAGCTTTTGTAATTGTTCCCATAATAAGTGGCGTTGCGATTAATGCGATTACTGCTAAGATAACGATTACTGCTAATAATTCAATTAATGTAAATCCTTTTTGATTTATTTTCATAGTTTCCTCCTTCTATTATTACATTAACATAATACCATTCCCGACATTTATAGTCAATATTTGCCATTTTATTTTACTATTGTTTGACAAGTTATTTTTTGTTTGAAATATGAATATCAAATACACTAGGTCCTTCTAAGACATTCCCATCAATATCAAACCGTGATCCATGACAAGGACAATCCCAACTCAGTTCTTTCTCATTGAAAATTAAATGACATTTCATATGAGGACATAATGTATGAACACAATGTTCAACTCCATTTTTATCAGTATAAATTCCAATTCTTTTCCCATCTTGATACTTAATTTTCACATGGTCACTTTGTCCTTTTATCACTGATTTTAACATAGCAATAGAATTATCAGTTCCATCTACAATTGTATTGAATACACGTTTTAAAGAATACTTACGATAAGGTTTCAATAATTCCACATATTGATTTTCTTTTCCTAGTGCTAAATCCGCTAATAAAATACCAGCTAATGTTCCATTCGTCATTCCCCACTTTTGAAATCCCGTTGCAATCATCAAATTAGGATTATCTAAAGAAACAGAACCAATCAATGGCAAATAATCATTAGGCATCACATCATGTGTTGACCAAAAATATTCAATATGATAAGGAAATAATTTAGAAAACTGTGTTTCAACCGCTTCATAACTTTTATCTGTTGCCTTACATTTTGTAATCTTATCACTCTCAGAAGCAAAAATAAGATACTTATCTTTATTCTTATGATAACGAATAGACCATATCGGTTTCGTCATTGTAATAGCTGAAAAAGGAAATACTTTATCTGTGTTAGAAGCCACAACATAAGAAGACTCTACATGTGTTTTAAAAGGAATCCATGCTGGTTTTACAAAAAATGGATAATGAGTACAAACAAGTACTTGTTTTGCTTCAATCACTCCATGAGAAGTATGAACATAATAATTCTCTCCATCTTGATCAATATCATAAGCACTCGTCTCTTCATAAATTCTCATTCCGCGAGAAAGAGCGATATTCGCAAGTCCATAAATATATTTCACAGGATGAAAAACAGCTGTATGTTTCACTTTTAAAGCACGTGTACAAGGAATAGAAAGTGGTAATTTATCTGATATTTCTACCCCTACTTCACATCGTTTTAAAAAGTTTTCTAAATATTCTATTTTTTCAATTTGTTTTTCATCACTTCCAAAGACATAGGAATCAACTTCCATA
>CALVKP010000071.1 GCA_944332735.1 uncultured Bacilli bacterium
CCGCTCCATAGGTTATAACAGGAGATGTAACTTATCTCCTTTTTTTGTGTCTTCCCCTCACGTAGTCTGCTTGGAATCCAAAAATTCTTTTTGGAAAACCTCCCAGAAACAAGAAAATGTCAAGTAAACAATCGTATTTTAAAAATTATTGTTTATTGTTTACATAATTTGATATAATAGTCATAGATGAACATACTAAGAATAGGAAGGTGTTGAGCTATGAGATACATTATGAATATGAATAGCTCTGGTTTTGATAAAATCAAACGTGGTGTAAAAACACATGGTTATCGTTTATATGATCGTGTTGGAAGACATTTAAAAATAGGAGATGAAATCTTAATTCGTTTAGAACCAGAATTGAAAGAATGTGTATTAGTACAAATCGTAGGTGTGGCTCGATACAAAACTTTTTACGATATGTATACTGACTTTTTTGATGTTGATTTTAAATATCGTTATCGTTCTGTCAATGATATTTTAAAAGAAACATTTCATCATTGGTATACTGAAAAAGAAGAAAAAAAATATGGAGCACTGGCTATTAAATTTGTAGTTATAAAAACATTTTCCAAACTGTAAAATCATTTTACAGTTTTTTTATGATTTATTGTATTTGATATTTGAAACATGTTATACTAAATTTGTAAATATAATAATAAGAAAGAAGGAATGATGAATGTTTAATTTAAAAGGAAGAGTAGCAGTTATTACTGGTGCTTCTAGTGGGCTTGGAAAACAAATGGCAAAAGGATTTGCAAATCAGGGTGCTGATTTGGTAATTATGGCAAGACGTTTAGAACGATTGGAAGAACTTAAAACAGAATTAGAACAATTAGGAGTTCGTTGTTTACCAATTAAATGTGATGTTACGAACCCTGAAGAAGTGAAACTAGCAGCGAAAGAAGCAGAACAATCTTTTGGAAAAGTAGATATTTTAATTAATTGTGCAGGGTCAGCTAAAAATAATGGAGTTTTAAATATGACAGATGAGGAATGGCAATTTACGATGGATACAGATTTAAATAGTGTATTTTATGTAACACGTGAGTTTGGTAATATTATGAAGAAAAATAATTATGGAAGAATTATCAATATAGCTTCTATGTATGGAATGGTTGGTAATATGGCGATGGATACTGTTGCATATCACTCATCTAAAGGAGGCGTAATTAATTTTACAAGGGCTGTGGCTGCAGAACTTGCAAAATATAACATTACATGTAATGCCATCTGTCCAGGATACTTTGATACAGAATTAACTCATGAGACATTAATTACAGAATCATTTACGAATTACATGAAAGCTACTGTACCAGTAGGAAGATATGGTCATGAAGGAGAATTAAATGCTGGTGCTATCTTTTTAGCAAGTGATGAAGCAAGTTATGTAACTGGTGTCATTCTTCCAATTGATGGTGGATATACTGCTGTATAAGACCTTTTAAGGTCTTTTTATTTTTGATATAATAAATATGGTGATAGTATGGACCAAGAGAAAATTGGAAAATTAATACGTGATATTCGCATAAAAAACAAAATGAGTCAACAACAGTTTGCGGAAAAATATGGTGTCACATATCAAGCTGTTAGTAAATGGGAAAATGGTAAAAATATACCAGATATTTCTATTTTAAAACAGATTTGTGAAGATTATCGTATAAATTTAAATGATTTGTTAGATGCCAAACATACTAAGAAAAAATATATGAGAAAATGGGTAATTGGTGGAATTGTAGTAATTCTCATTCTACTTCTAGTACTATTATTTTTCCTATTTACAAGACAAGATGCATTTCAATTTAAAAAATTAACTGCTTCTTGTGATGATTTTACACTTTATGGCAGTGTTGCTTATACAGAGAATAAATCTTCAATTTATATTTCTAATATTTCTTATTGTGGGGAAGAAAATAAACAAAAATATCAAGACTTATTATGTATTTTATACGAAGAAGATGGTAAGTCTAAAACCGAAATCAGTAGATATCAATATCAAGAAGATGATCCAATTACCATTGAAAAGTTTGCCAGTATGATAGAATTACATGTTGATCAATATGAGAATACTTGTGATATCACAAACACTAATAGTCTTCATTTAGAAATAGAAGCAACGGATTTGGATGGAAAGATTACAACATATAAAATTCCATTAACGTTATCTGGAGATTGTAATTAAGCACTCAACTATAGGTTGAGTGCTTTTCAACTTCCTTTTGATTGTATTTTCATCGTTTTCTTTTTACAATGAAAGGGAGGTGATTATTGTGAAGAAAGAAAAGAAAAGAAGAACTGTTAAAATTATTTTATCTATTTTGATATTGAGTTTGTTTTTATTGTTTATCGTACTCATGTATTGTAATCATAAAAATACAAGTACCAAAACAGTAGAGGAAAAGGAACTCATGGTATTTGAACAAGCTAAGAAAGAAAAAGAATTTCAAACAGAAGGATATACCTTAGAAAATGCGAATGTGATATTGAATCCTTACGGAAATTCTCCTTTAACTGCTCTTATTTTGTTTGAAACAGAAGAAAAGATAACTCCTAAGGTAACAATTTTAGGAAAAGATGAATTATCAACATTTGAACATACATTTGAAGAAAATACAAAACATTATTTACCAATTTATGGACTTTATGCTGATAAAGAAAATGAAGTTGTAATTTCGTTTGAAGAAAATGGAAAGATGAAGGAAAAAACATTTTATATTCAAACAGAATCATTACCTGATGATTTTATATTACCAACAGAAGTAACTGCCAAAAAAGAGAAGTTATCAAATGATTTATATTTTTATACTCCATCATCATCTGGATATACTTGTGCTTATGATATAAATGGAGATGTTAGATGGTATTTCACCAATTACGCATTATGGAAAATAGACCGTTTAAATAATGGTCATCTACTTGTTAGTACAGAGCGATTAGTCAATAGTCCATATTATATGACAGGGTTATATGAAATGGATTTATTAGGAAAAATATACACTGAATTCTCACTTCCAGGAGGATATCATCATGATTATTATGAGATGGAAAATGGGAACTTACTGATTGCAAGTGATGATTTTGAAAGCGGAACCGTGGAAGATTATATCGTTGAATTAGATAGAAATACAGGAAAGATAGTGAAAGAATATCATTTAAATAAAATTTTAAACATGGAAGATGGAAAAAGTGAAAATTGGATTAGTTATGATTGGTTTCATAATAATTCTGTTTGGTATGATAAAAAGACCAACTCTATTACACTTTCTGGTAGACATCAAGATGCTGTCATTAATATTGATTACAATAGTGGTCAGTTAAATTGGATTATTGGAGATTCAACAAATTGGAGTGAGGAATATCAAAAGTATTTCTTTACACCAATTGGAGATGATTTTGAATGGCAATGGAGTCAACATGCTGCAATGATTACTCCAGAGGGATATGTCTTTATCCTAGATAATGGAAATAATAAATCAAAATTAAAAGATGAATATGTAGATGCTTCTGATAGTTATACAAGAGGCGTTATGTATAAAATTAATACCGAAGATATGACCATTGAGCAAGTATGGGAATATGGAAAAGAAAGAGGTAGTGACTTTTATTCTCCATATATTTCTGATGTTGATTATATAGATAAAAATCATTATATAGTTCATTCTGGCGGAATTGTTTATGTTGATGGGAAAAATTCTAATCAGCCAGCTGGATTTAGTAAGAATGCGAAATTGAAATCTGATACGGTGGAATTAATTGATGATGAAGTCGTTTTTGAACTCGTATTACCAACCAATAATTATCGTGTAGAAAAAATGAGCTTATATATAGAAGACGAAAAATTTGAGGTAGGGGAAGCTAAGAGAATTGGGACTTTAGGAAAAACAGAAGTAACGGATGAAAAATGGACTCCATTTTTGACAGCTAAAAAGATAGACGATGAGTATCAAAAACATGATATATCTATTATTGATGAGCAAGATCGTTTGGTTGTAAAAGGACAATTTAAAAGAACAGATGATGTAAATATTATTTTATATCAAAATATGAAATCCAAGTATTATCATGTTACTGTTAGTAAAAAACCTTATACAGCACTTTGTGTCGATGTCTTTACGGAAGAGGAGACGAAAAATGGTATATCAGTAACAAAATATATGAATCAAAAAGGGTTATCTGGTAAGTATTCTATTTATATAGAAATTAATGATAAATTATATAATACGCAACAATTTATAGAATTTTAAAGTTTATGAATTTCATAAACTTTTTAATTTGAAAATAGTTTGAAATCGTTATAATTAATGATACAATATTGTATGGAGGTAATTTATGAGTTATATAATCAATGGAATTAGAGGGTTTTGCATGGCACTTGCCGATAGTGTTCCTGGAGTTTCTGGAGGTACGATTGCATTTATATTGGGATTTTATGATAAGTTTATCAATTCATTAGATGATTTAGCATTTGGTGATTTTGCGAAAAAGAAGAAAGCTTTATTTTTTCTATTTAAATTAGGAATTGGCTGGATGATTGGTATGGTTTCTGCAGTTTTAGTATTAACAAATTTATTTGAAAGTCATATCTATCAAGTTAGTTCTGTATTTATTGGATTTATCTTGTTTTCTATCCCATTAATTATAAAAGAAGAAAAAGAATCATTAAAAGGAAAATATTATTATCTTATTTTTACATTGATAGGGATTGCAATTGTTGCACTAATTACTTATTTTAACCCTATTTCAGGAGATTCTAATGTGGTAGATATTTCAAATTTAAATATTGGACTTGCTCTTTATATGTTTGTAGCAGCTATGATAGCTATTTCAGCAATGGTTTTACCAGGTATTTCGGGTTCCACATTGTTATTAATATTTGGATTATACATTCCAATTATTTCTGCCATTAAAGAATTTTTACATTTTAATTTTAATTATGTCCCAGCATTATTCGTATTTGGTCTTGGTATTCTTTTTGGCATTGTATTAGTGATTCGTCTTATTAAAATCGCATTAGCAAAATATCGAAGTCAATCAATTTATTGTATTTTAGGATTAATGATTGGATCTATTTATGCGATTATCATGGGACCAACGACTTTAAATGAAACAACAGCTCCTTTATCTGTTTCAACGTTTAGTATTCTCGCATTTATTTTAGGTGGAGTCATTATTTTAGGATTAGAAAAGATAAAAGGAGTTTTAGAAAAGAAACAAGTAAAAGAAGATTAAAGTATTCACATAATATAGAATACTTTTTTTGAAAATAAAAAGAGGTGAGTCGTTCATGAGTAAATATTATGATCATGTTCATGAGAAAATTAAAACATATTTTGAAATTCTGGAACCTAATTTTCCAGAATGGTTAAATGAATATATTGATACCAAAGAATTATTATCACAACAATATATTAGTGTTACTTGTGGTACGATATATTCTGATTTGTTTGAAAGTGATTTTTTCTTTTCTAGTTTAGATCACTCTGTAGCAGTTGCTTTAATTGTATGGCATTTTACACATGATAAAAAACAAACTTTATCTGGTTTATTTCACGATATTGCAACCCCTGTCTTTAAACACTGTGTTGATTTTCTGAATGGTGATTATATGGTACAAGAATCAACAGAAGATTTAACTACAGAAATTATTAAAAATTCTAAAGATATTATGAAATTATTAGAAAGAGATCATATTAAAGTATCAGAGATAGACAATTATCATTTATATCCGATTGCTGATAATGATACCCCTAAATTATCTGCTGATAGATTAGAATATTCTTTATCAAATGCTTTGTTTATATATAATTTATTAAATAGCGAACAAATAAAAGAAATATACAATGATATAGAAATTCAAACAAATGAAGAAAATGAAATAGAATTAGCTTTTAGGACAAAGAAAATAGCTAGAGATTTTGTAAGAATTACAAGTAAATTATCTATTATATATCGAGAAGATAGAACTAGATATTCTATGCAGTTATTAGCAGATATTTTAAAACGATTAAGTGATGAAAATAAAATATCGAAACGAGACTTATATGAATTAAGAGAAAGTGATGTCATTGATATGATAGAAAGATCTGAGTATAGTCATATATTTCATATTTGGAAACATTCTAAAAAAGTAAAAGTATCTAAAGAAACACCCAAAGATGTTTACTATGTACATCATGGTGCTAAAATAAGATATATTGATCCTCTATGGAATGGAAAAAGAATTTCTAAATGTTGTAAGATTGCCCATAAGTTAATAGAAAATAATTTAGCTTATGATATGAATCAGTATATATATTTAAATTTTCAATTTCCTGTTTCTTCTAAATGTACTTTTAATAGAAAATGATGTAATTGCTTTTAATATGTAATTTGTATCGTATTTATCACAATAAACTTTTTTATAAAATAAAAAAATATCAACTGCTTTTGAAGTTGATATTTTATATATTGAGTTCAAACATAAAGTTTGAACAGATTTCCTAATGGAGCGGGTGTCGTAGTTATCTACAACTCTTTTCCAATAACGAAAGAGTACATATAATCTTCCGTTGCTAGTAATAATATACCACGTTTTAAGTGTTTATGGAATAGATTTTTGTTAATTTTAC
>CALVKP010000072.1 GCA_944332735.1 uncultured Bacilli bacterium
GAAGAAAAAGACGCTAGTAATTCAAATTGGAAATACTTATCGAAAAGGGACTGACTTTAGTAAATTAGGAGAAAAAGGATATACGACCAAGGGAGAGGAACATGGACAAGGATTATCACTTGTAAAAGATTTAGAAGAAAAACATCCAAGTATAGAACATGAAACAATTGTCAGTGGTAAGATTTTATTTCAGAAATTAAAAATAAAAGGATTAAAACTTTAATGTTTTGATCCTTTCTTATTTAATTAATGACTTTGGGCATTCTGGTTCATCCAATACAATTAACAAACATGCTTGTGAACCTAATGTAGCAAGTACTGCTCCTGCTGCAGCTAATACCTTTGCAATTTTCATCATCATAACATATAACCTCCCTCTTACTATATTTGATAAATATCTATGCGATATCTACCACATAATTTTTATAATTCGCATACGGTAGTTTAAATAAATGATATATCATTGGTGAAATCATAAAATTTTGTACTACTAATGCAAATATCAATGAATTAGAAATAAACTGATTTTTTGCTACAATTGCCAATACTACCATCGTGATTGCTACTATTGTAGATATCAATTTATACATTTGTCTTCTTTTTTTACTAATGATTGGTCTTTTATATGTATCTGCCGGTGCATTTTTAAAAATTAAAACAATACTAATTAACCCAATTATTATTTTTATATATATTGGCAATATAAATTGATTACATAAAAATGGTACACCAATAAAAATGCAGGTTGATGATAACAAACAAATCCAACTTTTTGTTGCGTGTAATCCAAATGATGGTGTTCTTATGATGTTATATATTAGTAAAAAAATGATTACTTCTTTAAAAATTCCTAAAATAATAGAAAGTAGTAAAATAATCACTAGTTTAGAAATTGTTAAATATAATCCTTCTAATCCATATTGAATAATTTCTAAATCGTTTTCGCTTTTATCAGGATTATATTTTTTTATAAAGTTCATACAATGATTCATTACAAACTTCTTCATACTTCATTCACCAGAGTCATTTTATCAAAACAATTTTTTTGATTTCTTTATTTTATTCAAATATTTAAAAAATCGTTTATTATAACAAATGTTAACTAATAGATACTCATTTTTGTTCATTCAGACATATTTTTGTACCTTTTAAACAAGAAACATACATTTTTTTTGATTTTCACTATACTGAGAGTGAAACGAGGGATTTATGAAAATTGGAAATTTAAAATGGTTTAATGATAAAAATGGCTTTGGTTTTATCATAAATGAAGAGGGGGAGGATGTATTTGTCCATTATAGTCAAATACAATGTGATGGATTTAAAACATTAAAAGATGGTGATGTTTTAGAATATGAAGAAGTTAAGACTCCAAAAGGATTACAAGCACAACATGTTGTCATAATTGATCATATTGAGTCAGATAAAGCAAAAGAAACTATAAAATCATAATAGTTTCTTTTTTATACTCCTCCAATTATTCCTTTACTACGTAGATATAATTTTCTCATCCAATCAACAGGAATTACCGTCATAGCAAACAGTAACATTACTATAAACTCATATAAGGTAAGTCCAAACGTTCTAAAAAGAGTTCCTCCAAAATAAATTAAATTTACTTGTACAAACAAAATAAATAAAATTACAACAATAAAAATACGATTTTGATAAAGATGGGCAAGTAAATTTAAACGATGTGTTCTAGCATTAAAACTATTGAAAATTCCCATAAAAATAAATAATCCAAAGAATGCTGTCATTAAATATTTATCATTTATTCCACTGCGAAACAGATGATGGATCCACGGTAATTTTAAGAATATAATACATAAAATTGCAGAATATGCACCTGTAAATATAATTTCATCTTTCATATATCGATTTATAATTGATTCATTTTTCTTCTTTGGTTTTTCATTCATATATTCTAATAATGGTGGTTCATAAGCAAAGGCAATTCCTGCTAAGGTATCCATTACCATATTAATCCATAACATTTGAATGACTGTTACTGGAGTATCGACTCCAATAAATGGTCCAATGATTGATAAACTAACTGCACATATATTCACTGTTAACTGAAAAATAATAAATTTACGAATACTTTTAAATATAGTCCGTCCAAATAAAATTGCTTGAGATATTGATTTAAAATTGTCATCTAAAATTACTATGTCACTTGCTTCTTTAGATACTTCAGTTCCACTTCCCATTGCAAAACCTACATCAGCTTTTTTTAAAGCTGGTGCATCATTTACTCCATCCCCTGTCATACCTACTACTAAGTTTAACTCTTGGCTTAATCTAACTAATCTACTTTTATCTTGAGGTAATGACCTTGCAACAACACGTAGATGGGGTAAAATTTGTTTTATTTCATCATCACTTTTTTTATTTAGTTCACTACTTGTAAGTACTAAGTCATGTTGATTCTGAATTAATCCTACTTCTTTTGCTATATTGGTTGCCGTTTCTTTATTATCACCTGTAATCATAACTGTTTGAATATGTGCTTTTTGTACTAATTCAATTCCTTCTTTTGCTTCTTTTCTAACTTCATCTTTAATCAGTAAGATACCAATAAAAGTTAAGTTAGTATGTGATGTAATCTTTTCTTTATTTTCTGATGTTGCAAGTGCTAATACACGAATGCCATGACAAGCTATTTGACTCACTTTTTGTAAATATTGTACCGTTGATATAATTCTTTTCTTTTTTCCATTTTCATCATAATACTGATGACATTGTGGTATTATTTTTTCTGGAGCTCCTTTTACTAAATGAAGGATATTAGTACCATCAGAAATTGAAGTTAGCGAATATTTATTTTTACTATCAAATGGAATACTATGGATTATTTTTTTATCCTGTGGAAAACTTCCAATGATGAATTTTAATAAAGCTCGATCTGTTATATTTCCACCAATGATTTCTTTTTGTTGTTCATCATAACTACTTGCATTGTTATAATATAAAGAATCTTTTACCAATGTTTGATATTTTGGATAATTACTTAATTCTCCAAAAGATTGATATTCATTTAGTTTACCATCCATGAGACAAATTACCTCTAACTGTCCTTTGGTTAAAGTTCCTGTTTTATCAGTAAATAATATATTAAGATTACCTGCTGTTTCTATTCCTACTAACTTTCTAACTAAAACGTGACTTTTTAACATTCGTTTCATATTTGATGATAATACCAATGTAATCATCATTGGAAGTCCTTCTGGGACTGCTACAACGATGATTGTTACACTTAATGTTAATGCATAAAGAACATGTCCACTAATCACAGGAAAGTTGGTAATTGTTTCTATTATCTTGTCGATTTGGAATTGATTATCAATGACTATAACAGAAAATAAATAAGAGATACTTACTAATATGGCACCCACATATCCAATTCTACTAATTATAGTAGCAAGCCCTCTCAATCTTAATTTTAATGGACTATCTGGTTGTTTTTCTTGGACTTCCTGTGCTAGTGCTCCATAAAATGTCTGATCTCCTACTTTTGTCACTTGCATCATTCCACTTTTAGAATATACCACGGTTCCACGATATAATTTATTTTTCTCAGTGATTTCTTGGCCTGAAAATTCCATTGCTTTTTTCTTTGCTTCTTTTGTTTCTCCATTTAATGATGATTCATCTACTGTAATTTCTCCTGAAATCATATTACCATCAGCTGGTATTTTATCTCCTGCATCTAATAATACAATATCTCCTACTACAACATCATCAATTGGAATTTCTATTATTTTACCATTTCTTTTAACACGACATTTTAATTTAGCAACATCTTCTTGTAATTTTTCAAATGCTTTTTCACTTCCATATTCAGAGATAGTAGATATAAAAGAAGCAAGAAAAATCGCAATAACAATTCCTACTGTTTCATACCAATCAAAACTTTTCATTAAAAATACAGTCTTTATTCCTAATGCAATTAATAATATTTTGATAATTGGATCGCCTAATGATTGTAATAGTAGACTGAAAAAACTATCTTTTTTTTGTGTTGTAATTTGATTACTTCCATATTTTTCTCTAGATTTTTGTACTTGTTTTTCATTTAATCCTGTAAATTCTATTTTTTCTATCATGGCATGTCCTCCTAAAAAATACTATGTATATGATTTTTAATTATGGTATTTTTAAGATTACAAAATAATACAAAAAATATAAGAATGATTTTTCCTGTGGAAAACTATTCAAAATATGACAAAAAAAGCAGTTGCTTTTCCCGTTTTAGAATGTTACACTTATTATGTTTAATTAGAAAAATTCATGCTTTTTATGTTTCATAAGAAACAAGTTATGTTAAAATAGTATTATAAGAAAGAGGAATGTTTATGAGTATGAAAAGGTTTAAGATTTCATATATGCCTATTATTAGTGCGATTATACTATTATTAATTGGATTGCTATTATTAATTTTTCCACAAACTTTTTTAAATAGTCTTGAATTAATCTTAGGAGTTTTATTTCTCATTTTAGGAATAGAACAAATTACTTATTCTATTTTTTCTAAAGATAAAATTTTAATTCCTAGTTTTAATTTAACGCAAGGAATTGTACATCTGGCTTTAGCAATCTTATTATTATTTCGCCCAAATCTATCGCAAACTGTATTTGGTATTATTGTTGGTGTATGGGTGATATCTAGTGCAACATTAAAATTAAATGTTGTAATCCAAAAATCTAATTTAAGGTTACCATGGGGTTGGGATCTGATTGATTGTCTTATTAAATTTGTTTTAGGTATCATTTTAATTTTAAAACCTTTTAAAGGATTTATTCTTTGGACAATGTTTGCGGGTGGATATATTATTGTCATTGCAATTGACTTTTTAATTACCGCATTCTACTTAGATAAATCATTTCAACCAGTAAAAATAAAGAAACAAAAAAATAAAAAGAAGTAATAATTATGTTATTGCTTCTTTTTATTTGTCATTATAACCATATTCAAATCCTACTTGACCATTTTCTTTCACAATCATATTTAAGGTATTCCACTTTTTTGTTTGTTCTTTACTCGTTAATTGAATTAATTTCATCACTTCTACTTTAATATTATTTAAAGCTGCTGTTTCTAAGCTTTGGTGACTCATTAATTTACCATCTTTTTTCCAAATAGCCATCTTTAAATCTATACTATTTTCTTCTTTTGTTGCTTTTAATTGAATGGTTGTCCATTCTTCTTGTGTAGCATTTACCATAGATGTAACAATTCTTTTTAATTGTTTTTTCTCTTCTAATTCTTGATTTTTAACATTTGTTTGTGTTGTTTCTTTACGAATTGTTTGAACATTTTCTTTTCTAATTTGTTTATTAAATGCCTTACTACTACAAAATACAGTATTTTCGACTTTCATCTTTCGCATTTCATCAACTAAACGTTTAAAAATATTATCAATTAATGGTTCTTTTGTATTTGTTGTTTTAATCAATTTAATATCATATGGTTTAAAAATGATTTCTATTTTATTTTCAAATCGTTTACGACTTTGAAGATTTTTTCCTTTCATACTAGAATAGTCTAAATTGCAAATCATCAAAATATTAGAAACATTTTCTAGTTTTCCTTTTTGATATAATTTATACATTGTTTCGTATGAATCCACTTCTTCTCTGGCGTGTTTATCATTATAATAGAAAACAAATGATAATCTTGTAAAGCCTTTTTTATATTTATACTCTTGATATTCAGGTTTTAATTTTTTATTTTGTGTTTCTTCTTCTTCGAACAGTTTCATCATTTTTTGATATTCTTCTTCTAATGCGTAAGCTATATTTAATACTGCTTCTGCTGTAACGATGGAACTGGAAAAATCTTCTTGTGTTTTTGTTACTTCATCCAACATAGCAAACCCTCCTAATTTCTTTTCCATTATAGCATACCAACTATTTTACCGCAAACAATTAACCCTATTGCAATGGAACATTTTACTCATTTTTCTGTATAGAATATCATAAATTGAAAAGAATTACAATCCTTTTCCTAAGAAAAAGAAAAAGTCTTTCGACTTTTATAAATTTCTTAAACTTTGACCCACTATTTCTTTATATTTGGTAACTCCAGGTTGATCAAATGGGTTCACGTGGAACAAATAAGAACTCATAGCAGCACTCATCATAAAAAACATGGCCAGTTCTCCAAAACTATGTTCATCAAGTCCCCCGATCTTAATAATTAATGTGGGGCACCCCCCATCTAAGTGCGCTTGGCATACGCTTTTTTCAACCGTATGATTAATATTACTCAATGTTTCTTGGTATTTATCCACTTTAAATGTTCTGGTTCTATCGATAGAAATAACTGTCTCAAATACAATTGGATTTCCCTC
This sequence comes from uncultured Bacilli bacterium, assembly GCA_944332735.1. Taxonomy (GTDB): domain Bacteria; phylum Bacillota_I; class Bacilli_A; order RF39; family UBA660; genus UMGS2016. The sequence goes on from CALVKP010000072.1 coordinate 6,357, forward strand.
TTGGATAAACTGTCCTAAAGAGTGCAAATCTCTTGTATAAATCAATTTAATAGGCAATATTCCTTTATGTTCTTTTCCTTCGGACTCTGCAAAAACTTGTTTTGACCACTCTACAAACTTTGATAATTTAGGCTCATAAATTGCAAACCCTTCTATCACTTTACCTTGATCAAAAAATATGCGTCTTAACATTGCATATAATCCTGCTTGATTTAAATACATTCTTCCTTCTTTGGCACCTTTTAAGAAAGAAACAATATCTAAACCTGCCAAAGCCATTGGAAGTAAAGTAGCAGGTGTTAAAATAGAATATCGACCACTAATAATATTTGGAATATGAAATTTATGATACTCATGTTTTGTCGCATAGTAAGCTAATTTTCCATCATAAGAACTAGTTGTTACAATAATTCTTCTCCTTACTTCTTCCTCACTATATTTTTTATACATCCAGCTCTGAAACAATTCAAATACCGTTAATACTTCCATTGTATCTCCTGATTTAGAAATCACATTGATACTAACATCTTTCTCTTTTAAATAATGCTGTAAATCAATTAAATATTCACTCGATAAATCAGTTCCCACAAAAATAATCTCAGGCTTTGATTTCTTAAAGTACGAAGACATAGCTTGAATTAAAGCTTGCGCTCCCATCGAAGAACCACCAATGCCGATGATTAAAATGACATCACTAATTCTTCTCAATTCAGAAGCTAAATTTAACATTTTCTTTAACTCTTTATTATCTACATACTTATTCATATCATACCAACATAATTCATTTAAACCATGATAAAATTTTTCTTTAATTGTATCTAATTCTTTTGAATATTTATCAATTTCATCTTTTTTTACTAACTTTTTAACATAAGTATTAAAATCAAATTCCATATTCTCACACTCCTTAACAAAAAAATTGCGAGGTGCAATTTAATTGTTGTTTTCTTGAACTGTTTTTACATAATGATATGCATCCCTACACATATCTTCTAAATTTTTCTCAGCTTTCCAACCAAGTTTTTCTAATGCATAACTAGGATCAGCATAACATGCAGCAATATCCCCTGGTCTTCTTTCCACAATTTTATAATTTACTTTCACACCATTTGCTTTTTCAAAAGCATGCACAATATCTAAAACACTATAACCCGTTCCTGTACCTAAGTTATAAGCATCAGTCCCTTTTTCATGCATCACTTTATCAATGGCTTTTAAATGTCCTTTAGCAAGATCTACAACGTGAATATAATCACGTACCCCAGTTCCATCCTTCGTATCATAATCATCGCCAAATACACTTAGAATCTCTAATTCTCCTGTTGCAACTTTTACAATATATGGCATTAGATTATTTGGAATACCATTTGGATTTTCTCCAATTAAACCACTTTCATGTGCACCAATTGGATTGAAATATCTTAAAATCGCAATACTCCAATCAGGATTAGACACACTTAAATCTCTTAATATATTTTCAATCATTAATTTCGTACTTCCATATGGATTCGTAGTTGAAAGTGGAAAATCCTCACGAATTGGAAGTGATTTAGGACTTCCATATACAGTTGCACTAGAAGAGAAAACAAATCTCCTACATCCAACTTCATCCATAACTTCCAACAAATGAATCGTTGAAAATAAATTATTATGATAATACATCAATGGTTTCTTCACTGATTCACCAACTGCTTTATAACCAGCAAAATGAATCACTGCGTCGATTTCATTTTCTGCAAACACTTTACGAAGAAACGCTTTATCACAAACATCTCCTTCATAAAAAGTAAAATCTTTTCCAGTAATTTCTTTCACATGATCAATTACTTCTGACTTTGAATTGGAAAAGTTATCTATTACTACTACTTCATAATCTGCATTTAATAATTCCACTACTGTGTGTGAACCAATATATCCTGTTCCTCCAGTTACTAATATTTTCAAATAGATACACCTACCTTTTCTATATTCAGTATAACATATTTTAAATTTTTTCCACAAGATAATTCATATTATTCTATAAAATGGATATTCTAAATTAGGAGGGTATCATGAAAGAAAAAGTAAAATATGCATTTTGGATTTTCTTACCATTCGTAATTGGAAGCATTGTCGGATTTCTCATCTCTGGTTCTATGGACTATCAAGATTTAGTACAACCACCTTTCGCACCACCTAGTATTGTCTTTCCTATCGCATGGACTATTTTATACTTACTAATTGGGATTGCTTACTTTCTATTCCGCAAAACCAGTGATGATTTAAAAACAAGAGTAATTTATTATATTCAATTATTTTTTAATGCTTTATGGTCTATTATTTTCTTTGTATGGAAAATAAGATTATTCTCTATTATTTGGATTATGATTTTACTTTTACTGATTATTTTATTAATCTATCAATTTTATCAATATAAGAAAATATCAGCTTATTTACTCATTCCATATTTATTATGGGTAGTGTTTGCAACGTATTTAAACATTGGAATATATGTATTAAATTAAAAAAGATTCTAAGCATTAGAATCTTTTTTTGTTATTTTTTCTTTCCATTTTTCTATCACTTCTGGTTTATTTTTCTTGTAATAATAATATAGTGCGAAAACAAATGCAAGTAACCAAAGTCCTACAAATAATAATATAGACTCTACACTTGTTTCTTCTACTTCAATTTCAATTGTATAATACCTTATTGTTCCATCCTCAGCTGTTACATAAATTGTTAATGTGGAATGAATATTATCTTTTTTCTCCCATTGATCCATTTCACATTTCGCATTTACATCTTCTGCAGTACATTGCATTTTTATATCTTGCTTATTTTTAATCACATCATATAGTACAACATGACCTTTGTCATTATCAAAAGTTACTTCCGATTGATTTAACACCAGCTTTATGATATTCGTATTATTGCTTTTCTTTTTATTCCTCTGTACATGGATTTGGTATATTTTTTCTGATCCATCTTCAGCTGTTACTTTAATTTCAATCGTATTCATTCCAATATTTAAATCATATTCTGATTCATAGTTTGCCGTTGCTTTGACATCTGTTGTTGTTACATTCAAAGTTAATGTCTCTTCTTCTGTTTCATACTGTATACTATCCTGTATCGTAATGGCACTCCCATTAATTAATATTTCTTTTAATGAATTATCACTACTTTTTACTGGCTCAACCACTTTAGGCGCTTGCTGTGGTTGCGTATATTGATACGTACTACCTGAATTATTTGCACTTTCACTACTACCACCAGAACATGGATTGTCATATATTGCGTTTCCTACCGCATTATAACCTGGACCGTTATTTTTCTTAGCTACATGCCAATGATCAGAATGGTGTCCATAAGTTACTCCATTACATGTGACAATACTATCATTGCTTAAACGGCCAGATGTAGCATATACCGTTTGCCAACTTATCATTAATAATACAAAAATAATCACATACCTAACTTTTTTCATAAATCTCACTCCCACAAAAAAACTAGCACAAAACATAAAGTCTGTACTAGCCCTTCATCTACGTTTATTATAACAGATTTTTAACATTTATTCCATGATTTTATATTTTTTTATAATTTCTTCAGCTACTTTTATACCATCTATCGCTGCTGTCGTGATTCCACCGGCATAGCCTGCACCTTCCCCACATGGATAAATCCCTTTTATATTCGACTCTAAATGCTCATCACGAATGATACGCACAGGAGAAGAAGTTCTACTTTCAATGCCAGCTAAGATAAAATCTTCACGATCAAACCCACGAATCTTTTTTCCAAATTCTGGGATTGCTTCTAATAAAGAATTAGATAGTGATTCTGGTAACAATTGTCTCAAATTACCAAACCTATACGCTCCTTTTATTTGTGGTGTAGCCCCTGTAAATATAGTAGATACTTTATTTTCTTTAAAATCTTTCCATAGTTGAACAGGAATACTTCCTTGTCCTATCTGAAATGCTCTTTCTTCTAATTTTCTTTGAAATTCTATTCCTGATAAAGGTTCATTCCCAAAATCTTCTGGTGTTACTGTAATAACGATTGCACTATTCGCATTTTTTCCATCTCGACTATGATTACTCATTCCATTGATTGCTAAATGAGATGGTTCACTGGATGCATTTACAACATATCCTCCTGGACACATACAAAAAGAATAGACACCTCTACCATTTTTTGTCGTATAGGTTAACTTATAACTAGCTGGAGATAAAACTTTCGTATATTTTTCTCCATATTGCGATAAATCAATCATATCCTGTGGATGTTGAACACGTAGTCCTAGTGCAAATGGTTTCGCAGTCATTTGAACCCCGTGGTCCAAAAGCATAGAAAAAGTATCACGCGCACTATGGCCAAGTGCTAAAACAAGATTTTGACATGGTATTACTTTACTATGATTTAATTCTATTTCTTGAATATTGTTATTCTTAATCTTCATATTGGTAAAACAAGTACTGTAGTGAAATTCTGCTCCCATTTGAATCATATCATTTCTCATATTCGTAATCACTTTACTTAATAAATCTGTACCAATATGTGGTTTTTGTAAATATAAAATTTCTTTCGGTGCGCCGTATTTTACAAATGTTTCAAACACTTTACGACCACGTCCCATTTTATCTTTCACTAAAGTATTTAACTTACCATCTGAGAAAGTACCTGCTCCACCTTCACCAAATTGAACATTAGACTCTGGATTTAGCTTGCCTGTGCTCCAAAAATTTTCTACCGTTTTTTTACGGTCTGCAATAGCCTCTCCACGTTCTATTATGATGGGTCTATATCCTGCTTGCGCTAAAATATAGCCAGCAAATAAACCCGCTGGTCCACTTCCTATAATAACAGGACGTGTAGAAAGTGAGGTCGTTCCCATGTGAGGTAAATGGTAAGTTTCATCTGGTGTTTTTAAAATATCATTGGTATGGTTCTTGGATAGAATCTTATCTTCATTTGTAACTACTACATCAAATTCATAAACATAGTAAATACTTTCTTTCTTACGAGCATCTAAGGATTGTTTATGTACTTGAAAAGATTGAATATCTGATTCTTTGATACATAATTTTTTCGCAATTTGACTTCTTTGCTTAGAGATAGAATCTTGTTCTACTAATATTTTTACTTGTCTTACTCTAATCATTCTATTCTCCTATATGTTTTCCTACTTTAATGCCACTCATCCAAGCAAACCCTAAATTATATCCACCACAATCACCATCCACATCTAAAAGTTCTCCGACAAAATATAAACCTTTTACCTTCTTAGATTCCAATGTTTCTAAATTTACTTCATTCAGATCAACACCTCCACTACATACTTGTGCTTGATCAAATGACTTTGTATTAATAATACGAATGGGATAACTTAATAACCATTGATATAGTTCTATTTTTCTATTTTGTGTCATTTGATGCCATGCATATTGAGGCGTAATATACATTCTTTTGGCAATGACATGAATAATTTTATAATTTAAGAACCCTTCTAACATTTGTTCAAAGGTTCTTCCTTTTAAAGTTTTTTCTCTATCTTGGAACCAAGTATCTAATTCTTCTTTAGTATTAACCCATGGAGTAAAGTTAATTTTAATATCATAGTTTAATTCATCTTTATGAATCGCAATTTCACGACTTAAATTAAAAATACAAATACCACTCACACCATATTCTGTTAATTGAATTTCACCCGTTTCTTCTTT